>JBDTQV010000155.1:0-5286 GCA_039932015.1 Gemmatimonadota bacterium
CATCGGCGGATACCTGAGGCACGACCCGCAAAGTCTTGGATACGCCGCCGTCATCGAGTGGCTAAACCCCGATGCGCCGCGGCCGCCAGCTTAAGGGAGCATGACGTGTGACCAGGGGGTGCCGGCGTACATGAGCCACGGGCCGGCCTTCATCGGTGTGGCCGGAATGCCGGTCGATGCTTCGGTCGCGTACGACATGTAGATGACGTGGAGGGTCGTCACCTTGGGCGCGGGGGCGAGCGGGTCGAATGTCGAATCCTGTGAAAATACGGAGCTCAGCAGAGCCGGCACCTTTGGCATCACGATTTTGCCGCGTTTGATTTCGGCGAGGCGCACCGAGTCGATCGCGTGCCGCTGCGTGATGCCGGCCGCGCGGAGCGATCGTCCGCGCGCCATGAACGGCTCGAGCGTGCGGTAGTAGCAGGACGCCTGAAATCCTTCCTGATTCGGGTCGTCGGCGAGACAGATCATCCCGTTGTGCCCCGCCCGAAGCTGCGTCAGCCGGCCGTTCTGATATCCCAGGACGGTGGCACCGCCGCGCGCGCTGTCTGGGAGCGGCAGGACCGCACCGGCGATCTGCTGCGCCGCGGGCCGATCCTGCGCGCGGGCGGCGCCGGCGAGTGCGGCAAGCGATACGGCGATGAGTGCGACAGCTTTCATCGTTCCTCTCAGGTGGGTGTCAGGCGCGCGCCACGGCGCGGCCGATGATGATCGTGATATTGTCGCTCCCGCCGCCGTCGAGTGCATCGTTCAGCAAGGCCTCGCAGGCCTGCTTCGACGACGTCATGGTCCGAAGCCGCTCGCCGATCTGCTCGTCGGAAACATGGCGCGTGAGCCCGTCACTGCAGAGCAGTCCGACGTCGCCCCACCGCTGCTCGAACCGTGTGACCACCGGTTCGGTCTGCCGGCCGCCGATCGCGCTCGATAGCATGTTCGACCAGCGCGTTTCCGGGGCACGCGCTCGTGTCAGAATTCCCTGGTCGATGAGCTCCTGGGCCATCGTCTGGTCGCGCGAGAGCTGCGTCAGCGTGCCGCTGTGGAGCGTATAGCAGCGACTGTCGCCCACCTGCAGCAAATACGCGTAGGGCCAGACGCCAATCCACATGGTGAGCGTCGTCGCCATGCCTCGGCCGGAGGGTTCGCTTGCGGCGCGCTCCGTCACGGCGACATGGCTCTGCATGGCCGCCTCGGCGAGTGCCTGGGTGAACGCCGCGGAATCGGCCGTGTCGGACGCGTAGTAGCAGCGCGTGCAGTGCGCGACGTAGTCGGTAATCGACTCGACGGCGACTCGGCTGGCCTCCTCGCCCATCGGACCGCCGCCCACACCGTCGGCAACCATCGCGAGAAACGCGAGGCGTTCGCCTCCGGCACTCAAATGTCCGGTGTTGGAGAGACTCGTGCTGTGTACGATGATTTCGCGGCGAAGTGAGCAGATCAGGAAGTTGTCCTGATTGTTCGTCCGCACCTTTCCCGGGTGAGTCAGCCCGTACACGTCGAGCTCATCGTCTCGCGGCTTGCGCTCGGCCACCTCCGGCACGGTGGCGGCAGCGCCCGATAGGCTACTCGTCGCATCGGTCATAAGCGGGCTCGTGGAACGTGGACCTGTGATGTTCGGGGGAGTGACCCCAATGTACCGCCGGGATCCGGTCCGCGCGACGCGCGCCGGTTATTCGATCCGGCCGCCGGCGGCGCGCCCGAGGCGACGCGTCGCGCGGGGCGTGACCCCGACCTCCCGGGCCTTGCGCCGGAACTCCGCGCCGTGATCGAGCGGTGCCCCCGTCGCCGCCTGCCACTGGTGTACCATCTCGTGCAGCAGTGTGTGCTCGACTTCTGCCCAGGAATGGGCCCGCAGATGCCGCCGGCTGATGGTGATCGCGGCGGCGTCACCGGTCACGACGTCGACCGCCAGCTCGCCAAGGCGCGTCCGCATCCGGCCGGAGATGTGGATTGGTAGGGTGTCGAGCGCGCCGCCGAAATGAATTTGGTTGAGCGTGTGATGGGCAGCCATGAGTCGCGCGAGATGCGGCCCGTCTCCCGGCGCGCTGCGCCCGACACGGGGCCGGCGCGGGGCCGGCGGCGCGTGCAGATGAACCGGAAACGCGAGGAACTCCCGCTCGGCGCGGCGCCGGGCCTCGCGCCGGAGACCGCGCTGCAGGAAACGCACGATCGCCGCGAGCACACGGTCCGGCGCATGCGCGTAGCCACGGTGGATCCTGAGCACCCGGCGGCGAAGGCTCAGCATCACGGTGCGATTTGCATGGGTGCGGACGACGTCGACGTCTGTCAGGCCGAGGCGGCGCAGGCGGGCTTCGAAGTCCTCCGGCGCGTGCGCCCGCCGGCCGACCTCGGGATCGTCAAAGAGGCTGGTCGCCACCCGCTACCGAGATCACGGCGTGGCGGGAGTCCGTCCGTGCAAAGGTGTACTGGTCGGAGCGCAGGAACTTCCGTCCCGCCGATTCCCAGCGGAAGTGCTGCACGTGTACGGAGACCGAGTCGATGCGCACGAGGTTGAACACCGAGGGCCGCTTGCCGCGCGTGCGCGAGGTGTGCGTTCCCGCCGCGCTCACGGCCAGGCGTCCGCCGACCTGACCGGCGCCTTCCTGATGGTCATGCCCGCAGAGCACCACGTCCGCGCCCGTCTCCTGCAGCCGGTGCTGCGCATCGCTCCAGTGGGCCAGCCCCTGCCGTTGTGAAATCTGACCGGGCAGTACGTTGTGATGCATCACCAGCACCCGTGCCACATTCGCCGGCGCGCGCTCGAAAATTTCGCGCACGCGCTCCGTTTCGGTGTCCGGAAGGTGCCCCTTGACCGCAATGTCGCGGAGCCGCGAGGTCATCGAGCCGAATGCGACGCCGTGGCTGGTGAGCGCACCGGCGAGTATGGCGCCCGGCACTTCCAGCACCGGCGTCAGGTCCTCGCCGAAATAGCGCCGGTACTTCCGGTAGAGTGGCGCCGTGCCGCGCAATCCGAAGGGGCTCGCCCACCACTGCACGTCGTGATTGCCGGGTACCACCAGCGCCGGGGCGATCTTCCGCAACCGGCGGATGAACGCGTGCGCGGCCATGAACTCGCCATGTCGCGCCCGCTGCGAGAGATCGCCAGATACCGCTATCGCATTCGGCTTGAGGCCCGGCACATACTCTTCGATCTGCTCGAGCTGCGCGAGGTCCGCATCGACGCCGAAGTGCACGTCCGACAGGTGGACGATCGAAACTTCCTTCGTCACCAGATGACCCTCACGCGGTACGTGAGCACCGCGTCACCCCGCGCTGGCACGCGCACGCGGAAGCGGGTCACACTCGACGACACCTTCTCCGCCGGTGTCGAGCTCGACAGCACCGCCCAGTCGCCGCGCCGCTCCTCGGTCACGTCGACGGTGGCGGTGCTGTCGGTCGCGTTGCTGATCGTCACGCGATAATCGGCGGTCGCCGTGGTGCGCCAGGTACCACCGACGCTGTCGCGGCGGGTGGTGTACGTGGTCTGGACCCGCTTGGCGGTGAAGTCGAACGCGGTCCCGGCGGAGAGGCGCAGGTCCTCGCCCGCAGGGGTGTGATCCATTCCCGCTTCTCCCACCAGCTGCAGGCGGCCGGCGCTGTCCGCCTGAAAGAGGCGCGCGACACCGCCGGGAAGCGGCCGGTCACCGAAGTCGGTGCGACGCGGGCGTTTGAGCATGTAGCTCACCTCGACGGGCACCTCCTCCTCACCCGGCTGCTGCGGCAGGTATCCCCAGTACGGAAGCTGGCCGCGCACGACATAGCTCCGCTCGTAGCGGACCGAGGCGGGCGCGAAGAGCGCGGCCGAGCTGGTGACGCCGGGCAGCAGCGTCAGGCGCTCGGGAATCGAGTAGAGATGGAACTCCCCGACCCGCTGCTCGCCCACCGGCATGCTCGCCGCCTCGTCCATCGCTACCCGTCCCGCCTTTGCCATCATCTGATTGCGGAGCGGCGACGGCGACGCGGCCGCCGAGTTCACCGATCCCGCGAGCAGCTGGATGTCGGCAGTATCTGCGCGGAGGGTTTCGGAGGTGATCACCGCCGCGCCCGTCACGCGCGCGGATCCGGTCGCGCCGCTTCCGCCGAGCACGACCTGGTAGCTCGCTTGCCAGCGAGCACCCTCCGTGAAATACCCGACGCGCAAGGCATCACGTGCCTCCGCGCTCTGGAGCGAGAGCAGCGCGGTCGGTGCCGTGACCACGAGATCGGGTGGGAACAACGGCTCGCCGGGAAGCTGAAACGTGATCTGTCCGCTGGGCAGCTGCAGCCGCACGGGATCGACACCGAGCACCAACGCACTCACGGTATCGTCCACCTGCACGCCGTTTGCGATGGTGCGGAGGCCGCGCCGGAAGCTGATGCGCCGCCCGACCGCACGGCGAAACGCGCTCGCCGCGTCGATGGCACCATCGTACGACGCGCGCTGAATGACCACATTGGAATCGAGCGAAAAGAGCGACGAGGGGTCCAGCGTGCCGAGCGGCACCGACAGCGACGACCCGCCGCGTGGAACGCGCACCGGCACCGTGCTCCGGACGAGGACGCGGCCGTCATTGTAGATCGTGAGGCTCGTCTGAGAGACGCCGGCGCGCGGCGTCAAGACGAGCGCGGTGAAGACCACCAGCGGCGCGGCGGTACGGATGAAGGCGCGGGACAAAGCGAACATGATATCTCCCCTTGGGCGCTCGCTAGCGGGGCAGAAATTCCATTGCCACGCGTGTCGCGATCCGCCGGATGATGATGTAGGTGGCGACCAGCAGGACGATCGCATACATGCGCGATATCTGGCTGCCCGGAAGCCGGAAGGAGACGTACGCCGCCGTCAGCGCCGTCGCCGAGAGGGAGATGATCATCGAAAGCCGATTTGCACGCCGCTTCCGCTCGCGCTGGCACTCGGAACAGAATGCATTCCACGCGAGTCCTGCGACGCGCGTGCCGCACTTCGCGCAGGGGACCTCAGCCCACCCGCTTGACGACAGCATCGCCGAACTCCCGTGTACTGGCAGTCCCGCCAAGGTCGCGCGTGCGCACGTTGTCGGTCACGATCACGTGCTCGATCGCGGCACGAATCCGGTTGCCCCGCTCGACCTCGCCGATATGATCCAGCATCATGGCGGCCGCCAGCACCTGTGCCGACGGGTTGGCCACACCCCTGCCGGCGATGTCCGGGGCGCTGCCGTGCACCGCTTCGAAGATCGCGGCGCTGGTACCGATGTTCGCCCCCGGTGCCAGGCCAAGTCCGCCGACGAGCCCCGACACCTCGTCGCTCAGGATATCGCCGAACATGTTGGT
>JBDTQV010000156.1:0-5253 GCA_039932015.1 Gemmatimonadota bacterium
CATGCCGCGCACACTGCCACCGCACCGAGCATGACAAACCTGTAACCACCACTCATTCCGTACTCCTTGCAATTGTACGTGATTGACTCGACTTCTCGCCCGGCACGGCACATCTTCCACACGTGCTGATCGACGTCCACGCCCATTTCCTTCACGACCGCGGCCCGCGCACCGATTGGCGCGAGCGGAATGCCAGCCGGCTCCGCGCCGGTGAGCGCGTCGGCATCACCTGGCATGTTGGATCGGTCCTCGGAAGCTGGGGTATGACGTCCCCGATCTACTTTTCCTCCCCCGCCGACCTCGATCACGCAAACGAAGTGCAACGGACGCTTCAGCGCGAACATCCCACGCGCATTCGCGGGTATGTCGCCGTCAATCCCAACCATACGACGCATGCGGTCGCCGAGATCGCACGCGGGGCCGAGGCCGGGATGATCGGCGTCAAGCTCGCCGCCAGCCGGCGCGCCACCGACCCGCTGCTCGACCCGGTGTGTGACGCTGCGCAGCGCCACGGCATGCCGGTGCTGCAGCACATCTGGCAGCACCGCCGTCGCGAATTCTCCGGCCAGGAGGCGTCCGATGCACCCGAGCTCTGCGCGCTGGCCGAGCGCCATCCCGAGGTCAACTTCCTGCTGGCGCACATCGCGGGCGGCGGCGACTGGCTCCACTCGCTGCATGCCGTGCGCGACGTCGCGAACGTCTACGTGGATCTCTCGGGCAGCGGCGTCGATGGCGGATTGCTCGAGGCCTGCCTCGCTGCAGCCGGTGCCGAGCGCCTGCTCTGGGGGTGCGATCTCACGATCGACACCGGCTGGGCCAAGCTCCGCCGGCTCGAGTATCTGCTGCCCGCCGCGGACCTCGAGCTGATTCGCTGGCGCAATGCCGCGCGAATCTTTCCCGCCGGCAGCTTCCCGGACGAATGATGCGCATCGACGTGAACGCGTTCGTCGGAGCGTATCCCTGGCGCAAGGTACCCGCCACCGGCCCCAATGATCTAGTCACGGCGATGGACCGGCTCGCCATCGATACGGCGTGGGTGACACACCTGCCGAGCGTGTTCTGGCGAGATCCGGGTGAGGGCAATCGCTTCCTGTATGAGCTTGCCGCTCGTGAGCCTCGTTGCCGCCCGGTCGTATCGGTCCATCCGGGACTTCTGCACTGGGAAGAAATCGTCGACGAAGCCACGCGCCTGGGCGCCGCTGCCGTGCGCGCCGACCCGACATTCTACGGCATCGCCGCGGACGGCGGCGAGATGCGGGCGCTCGCCCGGCAATGTGGTGACGCCGGGATTCCGCTCGCCATGTCAATGCGGTTCGAAGACGGCCGCCAACGCCACCCCAATGACCGCGCGGAAGAGTTGCCGCCGTGGGCGGTGCGCGCGCTGGTTCGGAGCGATCCGCGCGTGCGTATTCTCGTGACGCACGCGGATCGTGCCTTCATCGAGGAAGTGCATTTCGGATCGACGCCGAGCGAAGCGGCGCGGATCTGGTGGGACATCTGCTGGGTCTGGGGTCCGCCGGAAGATCATCTCGAAACGCTGCTCGGCACGATCGGCGCGGAGCGATTCGTGTTCGGCACGGGGCAGCCGCTCCGGCTCCCGGAAAACGCCTTTGCCAAGCTCGACCTGCTCGATCTCGACACTGCGGTGCGCGAAGCAATCGATGCCGGCAACGCGATGAAGCTTTCGGAGAATCGAAGCCGGTGAGTGCGACGCCGGGAGAGATCGCCGATCGCCTTCGTGGCGGGCTCGTGCCCGCCGTGCCGGTACCATTTCGCGGCAGTGCCATCGACGAAGCGGGGCAGCGGAGCTATGCCGAGTGGATGGCGCGGCAACCCGTCGCCGGCGTCGCCGTCTGGGCACACACCGGTCGCGGCCCGCACCTCTCGCCCGAGCAGCGGCGCACCGTGCTCGAGTGCTGGCGGGACGCCATGCCCGGCCGCGTGATCGTCGCCGGTGCGCGCGACATGACGATGGCAATCGAGGCGCGCCGCGGACGCGCGGATGCGCTCCTCGCGTTTCCGCAAAAGGACGACCCCATCGGCTATCACCGCCAGCTCGCGCAGGAGCTGCCGGTGCTGGCGTTCTATCTCTACGAAGCTGCCGGCGGTGTGGCGTACGACGACGCGACGCTCGATGCGATTCTCGCGCTGCCAAAGGTGATCGGCATCAAGGTGGCGACGCTCGATTCGGTGATGACGTACCAGCGGCTTGCCGCCCTGGTCCGGCGCCATCCGGGCAAACTTCTCGTCACCGGTGAAGACCGCTTTCTCGGCTACTCGGTCATGCTTGGTGCCGATGCGGCGCTGATCGGCATGGGTGCGGCGCTGCCCGCCATGCAGCATGAGCTCCTCGCATCGGCGCGCGCCGGCAACTGGACGCGATTCGTCGCGCTGAGTGCGGCATGTGATACATTCGCCCAGGCGACCTTCACCGAGCCGATGGAAGGCTACATTCGCCGGATGCTCTGGGCCGCCGCCGCGGATGGCGCGCTGCCGGATAATTCCTGTGACGATCCCTGGGGCCCCGCACTCGACTCCGCCGAGCGTGCGCGTGTCGTCGCCGCCGTCGCCAGTGCACACGCAGCTCGCGGCTGACTTTGCGGCCTTCGGCCGCGAGTGGCGGCGCGACTGGGCCGCGCACGTGCTGGACGCATACCGAATCGACCTGAGCACGGAATTCCTGGGGGAGCCTGTTCCGCATCCGATCGGCAAAGGTTCCGGCCAGCTTTCGCTACGCGCGGACCAGCTTGCGGCGGACGCGGACGCGGGGCTCGCCTTTGCCGTGCTCAAGACGGTGATTGCCGAGGACGAGAAAGGTGCCCGCACGATGGGGGCGTGGGCGGTCCACGAGACGCGCATGCGTGTGGAGCAGCGCGCCACGGCAGACGGCCGCACCGGGTGGACCGTGACATGGAAGGGCCGCGGCTGGGACCGCTCGCTCGACGAGTATCTCGCGCTGGTTCGCGCGGGGCGCGATCTAACACGCGCCGGCCGCATGCTGGTAATTCCATCGGTCAAGTATCATCTACCCCTAGCGGACGAACCGTTCCGCGATGCGGAGTACCGCTACACGACGCGGCAGCTCGCGAGCGCGTGGGGCGAGGGAGCGTTGCTGGTCGAGAAAGACTTTTCACCCACGCTTGCCGGTGATCCGCTGGCGGATGAGCGCGGCGCGGTGCTCCGCTGGCTCCGGGAGGTGCCCGCACAAATACGTGCCGCGGCGCAAACACCGGTTCGAATCGGGCTCAAGCTCATGAATGCGCGATTTGACGACGAATTTCAGCACGACATGCTGCTCGCCGCGGGCGGCGCCGATTCGCTGACCGTCTTCAATCGGCTGTGGGATTCGGGCGCCGGTGTCGCGTTCGGCGGCTGGGATCTCAGTGATCGCAATCTCCGCGTGCTTGAGCGCACCCCGCGCGCCGCGCGCCCGCTGTCGGGAACGGGCAACGTCGGGTCCGGACGCATGATCCTGGAATATGCACGCCGGGGTTGCGCCAGCGTTCAGCTGCACACATTCCTGCAGCTTCCGCTCTCGGCATACCCGGCGGGGCAGGGGTCGCGTACGGCGCGCGCACTCCACGCACTCGTGTTCGATCCCGGCGACGGCCTGCTCGCCGGATTGCTCGACCTGGAAGCGGCCGGCGTGATCACGCGGCGCGATGGCGTACTGCACTTTCTCGATCTGTGCCGCGCGCAGTGACCTTCCGGATCGATCGCGTCGAGCTCTTTGACCTCACGTTGCCGCTGGTAGAGCCGTTCGTGATTTCCGGCGGTGTCATGCGGGATCGTCGTTCGGTCGTGGTCGTGCTGCACGACGGCGAAGGCGGAATCGGCTACGGGGAATCGCCGCCGTTCGAGCTCCCGTTCTACTCGGATGAGACGCTCGCCGGCGCGCGGCACCTGCTGAGCCGGGTGCTGGTCCCGCGGATTACAGGCGGAACTTTCCGGGGACCCGAGGCAGTCGACGCAGCGCTCCGGCCGGGGATCCGCGGCAATCCGTTCGCGCGTGCGGCGGTCGAGACCGCCGCGTGGGATCTTGAAGCCAATCGGCGCGGTGTCGGGCTCGCGGACCTGCTCGCGGAGCGCCTGGGCGTCGAGCGCTCGGACGCAGTCCCCTGCGGCGTCGCGCTCGGCATACCGGAGGACCGCCGGCCCGGCACGCTGTCACACTGGGTCGGAGACGCCGTGCTGCAAGGATACCAGCGGGTGAAGATCAAGGTGATGCCGGGCTGGGACATGACAGCGGTGGCGGCGGCACGCGACGGGATGGCCGGCGCCAGGATGGCCGGCGCCGATCTGCCCCTCACCGTCGACGCGAACGGCGCGTATGAGTGGCCGGCCGATGCCGCAGCGCTGCATGCCCTCGACCGCGCCGGCCTGCTGTATATCGAACAACCGTTGCCGCCTGACGAGCTCCTCGGCCATGCCGCGCTGGCTGCCGCGCTGGTGACGCCGATCTGCCTCGATGAGACGCTGCGAGACGCGCGCGCGGCGCGGCAAGTCGAGCAACTCGGCGGGCCCAAGGTATGGAACGTCAAGGTTCATCGTGTCGGCGGGCTGAGCGAGGTCTGCCGGATCTACGAGGTGGCGCGCCGCTTTGGCGCGACACTCTGGGCCGGCACCATGCCCGAGTCCGGGCTCGGCAGCCAGGCCGCGCTCGCTGCGGCATCGCTGCCGCTGTTCACGTATCCTTCCGACCTGGAGCCGAGTGCGCGATGGTTTGGCCGGGGCGCGGACGTCGTCGAGCTGGAGATGCGGCCTGATGGCACCATGCCCGTCCCGAGCGTATCGCTCGCGCACTTGCTCGACGGAAATCGCTTCACTGCCGCCACCCGTTCCGTCGGTTAAACGAAATTCCTCACGAGGAGCAGTTGCGATGATCAATCGTGTATTTCGCAGGCTTGTCCTGGCCGCCCCCCTCATGCTCGGCCCGCTGGCTGGATGCGGCGGTCATTCCGCGCCGCCGGGCGCGGTGTTCGCTGTAGATCGTCCACCGCGGCCCAGGGTCGAAGTGCGCGGCGCGCGGCCGGAGACCGGCTGGATCTGGTTACCGGGACACTATCGTTGGGACGGGCGCGGCTATCTCTGGGACGGCGGACACTGGGATGGTATTCCCCGCGGCATGAAACGCTGGGTACCGGGAAAATGGGAGCACAGCCGGCAAGGCTGGTATTGGATAGAAGGCCGGTGGCGCTAGGCGGGGTTCAGGCGGTCGATGGCGTTCGGGTGACGCAGCGTTTGGCGCGGTGC
>JBDTQV010000157.1:0-5194 GCA_039932015.1 Gemmatimonadota bacterium
CGAAGAGCTTCCGCAAGCGCGGCATGACCGTCCTCGCCGGTGCCAAGGTGAAGAAGGCGACCGTTGCGTCCGACAAGGTCACGCTCGAAATCGAAGCCGACGGCAAGACGGAGACGGTGGAGGCCGAGAAGGTGCTCATGGCGGCTGGTCGCTCGGTCAACACCGAGGAAATGGGCTTCAAGGAAGCGGGCGTGAAGCTCACCGATCGCGGCTTCGTGCAGGTGGACCCGGCGACTCTCGAGACGGGTGCCAAGGGCGTCTACTGCATCGGCGATGTCGCAGGCCCGCCAATGCTGGCGCACAAGGGCAGCCGCGAAGGGGTGCACGTCGCGGAAATCATCGCCGGGCACCATCCGTCGCCCATCAAGTACGACAACGTGCCGAGCGTAACGTACTGTCACCCGGAAGTGGCGAGCATCGGTATGACGGAGGACCAGTGCAAGGAACAGAAACTCGAGTTCCAGGTTGGCCGCTTTCCGATGAGCGCCAACGGCCGTGCGCGCGCATCGAACGAGACTGAGGGCTTCGCCAAGGTGATCCGCGGAAAGAAGTACGGTGAGATTCTTGGTGCGCACGTCGTCGCGAGCCACGCGTCGGAGATGATCCACGAGCTGGTCGTCGCGCGCGAGAACGAGTTCACCGTCGAGGAGGTCGATCTGGCCATCCATGCGCATCCGACGCTGTCCGAGGCGATCGCAGAGGCGTGCCTCGACTCGATGGGCCGGGTCGTACATACCTAGTGGGCTCATGAGCGCGCCGTCACCGTTCACCGAGCCCGTACCGGCCACGCCGGATCCCCTCGGGCTCGTGGCGGCCGCCGTTCCGCTCGGCATTCTGGTTGGCCTGCTGCTCGTCACGGCGACCGTGCTCGTCGTGACGCTGCTGCGGGATGTGGCAATCGCCGCTCCCGCGCCGGCCGCTGACCTCCGCTCCTCCCCCGCATTCTACGTGCTCGTCGGTGGCACTTTCGCGTCGGCATTCTTTGCGGCCACCGCGGTCTGGTTCTCCCTTGCCCCGATCACGAATACATACCGCAGAGCGATGTTCTCGCTGGTGAGTGCGTTTGCGACGATCGTGGTCATGCTCGTCGCGGCCCCGGTGCATGCCGCGTTCGGGCGCCCGGGCTTGATCGGCCTCGCGCTCGTCTGCGTGGCGGGCATCACGCTGCTGGCGCGGCGCGTCTTCCGCATTCGCGCGCTCGCATGAGCCGCCCGCTACTGGTCACCGACCTCGGCCACCGTGACTACGCGGAGGTGCTCGAACTCCAGCGGCAGCTGTGCCGGCAGCGGGTGGCGGGGGACATCGGAGAGGACCTGCTGCTGCTGGTGGAGCACGAGCCTGTCGTAACGCTGGGGCGTGGCACAAAGCCCGCGAGTTTGCCGCTGGGCCCGGTGGAGCTGGCGCAGCGCGGAGTCCATGTCGCGGAAGTCGAACGTGGCGGCGATGTGACCTATCACGGACCCGGTCAACTCGTCGGCTATCCGGTGCTGGATCTGCGGCAGCACCGCCTGGATCTGCACTGGTATCTGCGCCAGCTCGAGGCGGCGCTGATCGACGCACTCGGCGTGCTCGATGTGCCGGCGGAGCGAAACCCCGGGCTCACCGGCGTGTGGACCGGCGGACGCAAAATTGCGAGCATCGGTATTCACGTGAAGCAGTGGGTCACATTTCATGGATTCGCGCTCAACGTCACGACCGATCTCGCGGGGTTCGACCTGATCGTCCCCTGCGGCATCCACGGAGTGGTGATGACGAGCGTCGCCGCGGAGCGCGGCCATCGAGACGATGCCGGCGAGCTGTGGCGCCAGACACGCGATGCAGCGACCGCAGCGGTGGGACGCGCATTCGATCGCGAGCCGGTGTCGTACACGCTGCAGCCGACCGCCGCCGCATGACGCAGATCGATGTGCGCACCGCCGCCACTCGGCTTCCGCCCGGGCAGATCGAGACGCGGAAATGGCCGGTGCTGCATTACGGCACGGTGCCGCGAGTCGAGACGTCGGCGTGGCGCTTTGTCGTGCGTGGTGCGGTAGACCAGCCGTACACGCTCGACTGGAGCGAGCTGCTCGCAATGCCGAGGCAGGAGACGCTGTGCGATATCCACTGCGTCACGCGCTGGAGCCGCTACGACAATCAGTTCGAGGGCGTCTCGGTCCGCGCGCTGCTCGAGCGCGCCGGTGTGCAGCCGGGTGCGCGTTACGTTCTGGTGCATGCGGAAAACGGGTTCACCACCAATCTGTCTCTCGCCGATCTCGACCAGCCGGTCAACCTCCTGGCGCTCGGCTTCGGCGGGGAACCGCTCACGCCGGAGCATGGGGGCCCGGTCCGCCTGCTCGTGCCGCACCTGTATTTCTGGAAGAGTGCGAAGTGGGTTCGCGGGTTCGAGCTGATGGAAGAAGACTACCCCGGCTTCTGGGAACAGAACGGCTACCACATGCGCGGAGATCCCTGGCAGGAGGAGCGCTACGGCCGTCCCGACCCCGTGCGGATGCGTCGCGGCGGACGTTCGTAACTCTGCATTTTTGCGGTTGCCTTTAGTCGCAGATCCCGCCATCCTCTGTAGCATGCACGACGCAACGCAACGCCCCGGTCCGGACGCGCAGGCGAACCAGCGTATCACCGAGATCATGCGCGCCGCCGCGAGCTGGTCCCGCGAGGCGCCGCACGCGCTCGAGCCGTCGATTCGCGCCGTCTGCATTCGGCTGGCGGAGATGGTGGCGGACCAGCGGCACTACCTGGCACCGCTGCCGGAGCCGCAGGAGTCGGAGCGTCGCGCGGTGCTGTCGCTGATTGCTGACCGCCTTCGCTCGCCGGCCGTGACTGCCGGACTCGAAACGCACCTGAAGGAGCTCGAGGAACTCGAGCTTCGATCGACCGGATCGTGGGCCACCGTTGCGACGGCCCAGACCGAGTGGATCACGACGGCCATAACTTATCTGGAGGGGTGCGGCCGGAAGCTGCCGCCAGGCGAGCGCCCTGATCCCTACTGGGCCGACGACGTCGTTGCCGGAATTATCGCTTCGGTGCGCGCACTCATCGGGATCGACGAGCTGCACGCGCGCACTGAGGCGCGCTATTCAGGGGGAGTTCCCCGCCCCGTGCTTCCGCCCGAAGACTAGGCGGAAGTAGCGGAGGGACCCTACGCGGTCAGACTGCGGTCGCCACGGCGGCGGTTTCATCCGCGATTTCATCATCCTCGCTTTCGTCATCATTCCCGCCTGCCATTGATACGCTCTGCTCGCCCATCAGCTCGAAGAACCGTGCGAAGATTCCGATGCCGGTCCAGAGCTGCGTCAGGTCCAGCTTTTCGTTGGGCGAATGCAGTCCGTCGTCCGGCAGGCCAATTCCCGTCAGTATGACCGGGGCCCCGCCGAGTCCGAGCTCCGGCACGATGGGAATGGACCCGCCGGCGCGGGCGTGCACGGCCTTCCGGCCGGTCGCTTCCTCGAATGCCTGATCGAGCACGTCGAACGCCGGGTTGTTGACGTCGACCTGAACCGGATCACCGCCGTGATGAATCCGCACCTCGACGTCGGCCCACTTGGGCGAACGCTTCTCCACGGCCTTCCGCAGCCACTTCGCGACCTTCTCGTACGACAAACCGGGCACAAGACGGAGACTCACCTTCGCGCTCGCCTGCGCCGGAATCACCGTCTTGGCGCCTTCGCCGACGAACCCGCCGCGAATACCGTGGATCTCGAACGTCGGCAACGCCCAGATGCGCTCGAGTACCGAGTAGTCCTGCAGTCCGGTGAGCGCCTTTCCGGTCACTTCCTCGTTCAGGAATTTTTCCTCGTCGAACGGCAGATGCTTCCAGGACTTGAGCTCGGACTTTTTCGGTGCCTCCACGTTCTCGTAGAGCTTCCGGATCCGGATGCGGCCGCTTGCCTTCTTGAGGCCGGCGAGGATTCGAACCAGCGTCTCGAGCGCGTTCGGCGCCGCGCCGCCATAACTGCC
Source organism: Gemmatimonadota bacterium (assembly GCA_039932015.1). Lineage (GTDB taxonomy): Bacteria > Gemmatimonadota > Gemmatimonadetes > Gemmatimonadales > GWC2-71-9 > JAICUF01. The sequence continues at coordinate 3,958 of JBDTQV010000157.1, forward strand.
GGAGTGCAGGTCGCGCTGCAGCGTGCGCACCGAAATTTCCGCGTAGCAGAGGCCGCGAAGCGCGGTGTACACAGCGGGCCATCCGGGTGCGAAATATGACATGTCACATACGAGCGCCGCGTCCGCGCGCGCGCGCTCCGGCTCTGCGCGCAGGAGGTCGAAAATGACGCGGCCACCGCACTCCTCTTCCCCCTCGAAAATGAAGCGCACGTTGATGGGGGGGAGCCCGTCCGGTCCGCGCGCTGCTTCGTAGGCCTTGAGGAGGCAGTACACCTGGCCCTTGTCGTCGGCGGCGCCGCGGGCGTAGAGCTTGCCATCGCGCACGGTGGGCTCAAACGGCGGCGTGGCCCATTCGCTCAGCGGATCCGCCGGCTGCACGTCGTAGTGGCCGTAGATCAGCAGCGTCGGCTTCCCGGGAACCGGCGGGCTTTCGGCCCAGACCACAGGCAGGCCCTGCCCCTCGACCAGTTGCACCACCGGACAGCCGAGGCGACGGAGCTCCTGCATCAGCCAATCAGCGGCCCGGCGGCAGTCGGCCGCGTGATCTGGAAGCGCGCTGATGCTCGGAATCGAAAGGAACTCGGTGAGCTCGCGCAGCATGCGATCCTGCTCGCGGCCCACGAAAGCGGTGTCCATTGCACGGCCTCGCACATGTTGGAGTAGCGTGGGATGTCCTCGGTAACCTAGTACCTCGGCAGCAGCGCTGCGCAGGATGGCCGAGTTGCGTGCGGGGGTGAGGCGATTCACAAACGCGCTTACGGCGCCGTCGAATCCACAGCGACGGCGCGGCCAAGCCGCGCAAAGGCACTGTCGCCCTCCGCTCCCACCATGAGCGTCCGGAGCGCCGCGACACTCCGCTTCACGTCAGCGCCATTCTGCTGGAACCACCGCTCGAACCACTCGAGGTGTGAGCGATAGATCGTCGCACCGACGAGGCGGGCGTTGTTCACCGGCCGGTCTGGCACCTTGCCGATACGGTAGGTGCACAACTCCGCCGCCACCGGCCCACCCAGCTGCGCACTGGCCCAGCTGCCCACCGCCGCACGTCCCGAGTCGACGGCGGCCGAGTCGAGCTTCAGCGCGTAAAGCGACGTCAGCCGTTCGGTGAGCTCCGTATAGAACGCGCCGAGCACGATTTCGTCGTGCCACCGGTCGGCGGCGCGGCGGGCGGCGGCCGTGTCGCCACGCGCGGTGAAGAATGCTTCCGCCGATCGATACCCCACCAGTTGCGCAAAGC
>JBDTQV010000158.1:0-5193 GCA_039932015.1 Gemmatimonadota bacterium
CCGGCGACGGCTGGCCGTATCCCGGTTCACCGCTTTATCTTGCGGCATACATCGTCGATTCAGTTCAACGCTTCCGCTCAAACAGGGTGACACCGATCGCGACCTGCGGCAGCTGCGGGGGGACGCTCCTCGCCGGAGACCGGACGTGCGGCAGCTGCGGCACGCCGGTGCAGAATTGCCGCGGCTGTGGCGAGACGCTCACGCCCAACGACCGGTTCTGCCCGCGCTGCGGTATCTCCGCCACGCCAGCCGCCGCTGCTGCCCCGTCGTACTCACCGTGGACGCAGGTGCTCACCCGGCTCCAGAGTGCGACGGCCGGTGAGTTCGAGATCATCCGCGAACTCGGCCGGGGCGGAATGGCCGCGGTCTACCTTGCCCAGGAAACCGCGCTCAACCGAAGCGTCGCGATCAAGGTGATGGCGCCCGGCGTCATGATGGGTGAAGGAATGATCGACCGCTTCCGGCAGGAAGCGATCACCGTCGCCAACCTGAGCCATCCGAACATCATCACGATCCATGCGGTCCGGCAATTCGAGGACCTCCATTTCTTCGTCATGAAGTTCGTGGACGGGCAACCGCTCGACGCGGTGCTCCAGGCCGCGGGCATGCTGCCGGTGCCGATCGTGCGATCCATTCTCTTCCAGGTGGGTACCGGGCTCGCGTACGCCCACCGGCGCGGCGTCATCCACCGCGACATCAAACCCGCGAACATTCTCCTGGACAGCGACGGCAACGCGGTCGTCACGGACTTCGGGATTGCGAAGGTCGCGGAAACTCCGGGGTACACGAAGACCGGGACGATGGTGGGAACGCCCGCGTACATGAGCCCCGAGCAGTGCGTGGCCGAGCCGCTGACGTGGTCGTCCGATCAGTACTCACTCGGGATCGTCGCGTACGAGCTGATCACCGGCGCCCCACCCTTTTCCGGGTCGAGCTTCGCGATCATGCAGGGCCACCTCGAGCGGCAACCCGCGGACCCCGCGATCGCGTGCCCTGCGTGCCCGCCCGATCTCGCCGCGGCCGTGCTCCGGATGCTCGCGAAATCCCCGGACGAACGATTCCCCACCATGGGTGCCGCGTTGCAGGCCCTCGGCGCCCGACCGCTGCAGGAGGACGATCCGCTGCGCGCGAAGCTCGAGCGGCTCGTCGTGCCGGCGGGAAACGCGGGAAGCATCGGAGTTCCGCGCATCCCCGTGCGTCCCCGGCCTGCGCCGCGAACCGAAACGCCCGAGGCAACGACGCCGATGCCAGCGCGGCCGGTGCCCATCAAGGCGGCGGCGGTGGAGATTGTCGGCGCACCGGACGAAATCGAGACCGGCGAGCACTTCACCGTGACTGCCCGGGTATCCGGGCCCGACGGCACCCCGATCAGCGGGCGCCGGGTTGCCTGGGCGATGGCGCCGGCTTCGGTCGCGGCGATCGGCGCCGATGGTGACGTCAGCGCGCGCGCCGCCGGCACCGCGACGATCACCGCCACCGTGGATGGCATTAGTGGGTCGAGACCGGTATTGGTGCGGCCGCCGCGTGTCGCCACGCTCGCGCTGTCTGCGGCGCGCACCGCGCTTACGGTCGGAGAGCAGCTGGATTTGACAGCGAGGGCACTCGACCGGCATGGCCGCTCGCTGACGCCAGCGCTCGCGTGGGTATCGAGCGATCCGGCGATCCTGTCGGTATCGGACCGCGGTGCCGCGGTGGCGCGCGCACCGGGCGTCGCGCGCGTCATCGTGACCGCCGCCGAGCAGGAAGCGCAGTTCGAGATCGCGGTGCGACCTGCGCCGGTCGCCCGTCTTCAGCTCTCGAAGCCGCCGAAATCAATGACGGCCGGCAGCCGTGCGGTCCTGACCGCAACGCCGCTGGATGGTGCGGGGCGGGCACTCGAGGGGCGAACGGTCGAGTGGAGCTCGAGTGATCGCTCGGTCGCGTACGTGGACGGCGGAACAGTCGACGCCGTGGGTCCGGGAAACGTCACGATCACCGCACGCAGCGAAGACGTATCGGCGGCGGTGTCCCTGACGGTTATTCAGGTGCCCTTGGCGACGATTTCCATCGGTGGCCTGCCGGCGGAGCCGCTCGAGATCGGCGCAGCAGCTCAGCTGCAGGCGAACCTGGCCGATGCCTCCGGTGCGCCACTGGAGCGCACGGTCGAGTGGCGGAGCAGCAAGCCGCGAGTGGCGGTCGTCTCGGACGCGGGCATCGTAACGGCCGTCGGAGCTGGCAAAGCCGATCTGACGGCGCGCGCCGACGGTGTGAAGGCGTCGGCGCGGGTGGAGGTACGTGCGCCCACGCCGGCGGCGGCGGCGGCGGTGCCTGCAGCGGAGAGCATGCCCGAAGCGGTGGCGTTTGCGTCGGACGCGCTGCCTGTCGCAACCGTCCGGCGCGTCCCGCGGGTTTGGGTAGCGGTGCCGGTCTTGATTGCATTGCTGATGGCAGGATGGCTCGCGCTTCGTTCGCCGCGGACGGAACGGCCGGTCGCACCGGGCATTCAACAGGGCGCCACCGATTCAATCACCGGCACCGGCGCGCCGCCTGTGCCGGCCGGTGACGGTGCGCATGTCGTGCAGCCCCGCGCTCCCAGCGGAACGGTCGCCGAACCGCCGCCGGGACGTCTGTTACGGAGTGTCCGGGTGGCGCCGGCTCGTCTGGCATTGTCGAGTGGCGATTCGGCACGCGTGAGCGCGGAACCGATCAACGAACGCGGTCAGCCGGTGGGCGCTGAAACGATGCAGTGGTCGACGAGTCGTGCGTCGGTCGCTACGGTGGACCGCAACGGGCTGGTGCACGCGGTCGCTCCCGGCATCTCGATCATCAGCGCAACCACGTCAGCCGGCGAACGCGGCCGCATGACGGTCACCGTCGCGGCGGTTCCTCGATCACTCGCCGAGACGACCGTGCCGGCACCGAAGCAACCGGTGCCGGCGCCTCCGCGCGCCGAACCCGCGGCGCCACTCGCGGCGCCACTCGCGGCGCCACTCGCGGCGCCGCTCGCGGCGCGAGACGCTGCGGTCCGCTCAGCCGCCGGCGAGTGTCTTGCCGCACTCCGCTCGGTGGATGCGGCACGAATGGAGCAGCTCTACGCGCCGGCGAGCGCGCAGGACGCGAAGAATGCCGACAAATTGTTGACGCTGATGCGACGGAAGGAGTGGGCCTTCACCGCGACCGGCAGCGGCGTCGTGACGCCCCAGGGGAGCGAGACCGAAGGACACGGCGAGTTCGCCGCGCAGCTCAGCTGGAAGACCAGTTTCGGCAAGAAGCGCGAGCTGGGGGTGACATTGCGAGTCGACGTTCGCGCCGCAGGCGGCAACTGGCAGAGTGCCGGCTGCCGCCTGCAGGGAACGCCCGACCTCTAGCGGCGCTCGGGCGCGAACCGCACGGTTTGTCCGCGTTGCGCAATCCGCTCAAATTCCGAATGCGAGTCCCACTCGGCCCACGACGTTCGAGCCGTTGCCGCCGGGTCCGGTCGTCTGGGTGCCGTTGACCTTGTCCGTGAGCGTGCGATCCCCAAAATGGGTATACCCGAAGCTCGCGCCGACATCGACATTCATGCGCGGCCCCGCACGGAAGAGAAATCCGCCACCTAGATTGCCGGTAAATCCAGACGCTTTGACGCGGAACTGCGCGTCGCTGATGTCCTGCTTCAGCAAGCTGATGCGCGACGAAACATACGGGGCGACGGTATTGCTCCGGGTGGGAATCACGTAACGCGGCTCGATGAACACGCCGTAGAGCTTGAGCGGCACGCCGGCAGTCGTCGTGCTGTGGCGCGTCCACTGGAAGCCGCCGCCGATCGAGACGGCGCCCGGCGTGTACCGAAGCTGCGCTTCGGCGCCAAACCCTGACTTTAGCGTCGTGTTCGCCTGCCCGAAGAGCCCGGCATACAGCCCCGACACCTGCACCGAAAAAGCCTGCGCCGATTGCGCCGATGCCCGGGAAGCAGCGCACGCGAGCAGCGACACCACGATCAATCGCATCCTCATCTGAACCGCCTCCTCGAAGTGACTGGCATCGAAAGGCCCCGGCGCAGAAGCGTCGGGGCTGTTCGAATTACACGGTGCGCGCGGTGCGCATCGCAGACTGCGCGAGAATCACGGGAACGTGAAGCTCGTCACACTGACCGGCTGAGCGGTCGATGTTCCGGTCAGGGTGCCGGTCTTGCTGGTCACCTGCTGGCCCTTGCGGAGCACCTTGATGGTCCAGGGTGCGGAGGTCTGGTTGCAACTGTCGTAATAATCGATCAGGACGTTGTACGTGCCCGTCGGCGCCGTGCCCGTTGGCCAGGAAATGATTTCCTGGTTTGCGTTGTCGAGAGCGCAGGCCGGATTCGAATCGAGGTTCAGCTTGCCACCCTCAGGCGTGGTTGGCGCATTCCAGTAAACCTCCTGGCCTTTCGGATCGACGACATGGAGATCTACGTCGCTCGGGCCAGTCCATGTGAGCACGACCGCGACATCCGAACTCGCCAGGTCAGCCGCAGAAATTGTGGCCGTCGATGGGGTTCCGGCACTGCCGCCTGAGCCGATTGCCGTCTGCAAGGTGAAGGTCGACGACGGGGGATTGTTCGCGAGGGTCAGGACGAGTTCTGCGCCGAGGGTCGACGAGCCGAGGTCGACCTGCCAGTAGCCGGTCACACCCGCGACGGAGATGTAAATAGTCGTGAAGTTCGCACTCCCCGAGATGCCATAGCGGAACGGCTGTCCCACGAACGGCGAGCTCTCCGCCTGCCCCATTACCGTCGGGCCGCCACCGCTGGGAGGCGTGCCGGTGTGGAACGATACCGTGGGCGCCGACACCGCACCGGTGGATGCAGCGATCATCGAAGGGCGCTGGCGTTTCGCCCGCAGCCCGGAAATGCCGGCAACGTTCAATGAAGCCACCGACGGTGTCATGACCGCTGCCTGCACTGCGCTGAAATAATCCTTGACGGTACCGCTGGGACTCGTGGAGTCGCCGCTGCAGCTGCCGAGCGCCACAATGGATGCGAGCGCGAGCGAGCCGCCCAGACGCTTCATTCCGGAACGAGGCATATGCAATCCTCTGCAAAATATGGATGGCGCGTGGGAGATTGGACCTGACGAATATAACAGTCACGGCGCCCGGCGCATCAGGCCCGGTCCGGATCCGGCCGGGCGCAGCTCGAAACCGCGTCTACGACTCGGGTCTGCTCCGCTCGTGCACCGGACTCCGTGCGTTGAAAAA
>JBDTQV010000159.1:0-5163 GCA_039932015.1 Gemmatimonadota bacterium
CTCCCGGTGCGACAGGATGTGATCAGCGAGATCGCGAAGAACATCGACAGCGTGTGGCGCCAGTCATCGTCGGTACCCGATGCGGACGAGATCAACGTGGGTGGCGCCATGAGCAGCGGCGGCCGGGCGAAGAGCTAACCCGCGGCAGCGTCCTCATTCGCGTATAGCGATTCGCGTATAGCGTCCCCTTTCGTACCAGACAAGGCGGCCGCCGCAGACATGATCTGCGGCGGCCGTTTCGTCGTGTGGAGCGTCGTTACCGGCTGTTCGCCTTGTCGCGCCGCACGGTCAACCGCTTGCCCTTGATCTTGGTCGCACGCAACGCGGCGATGACCGGGTCGGCGAGGTCCTCGGGCAGCTCGACCAGCGAGAAACCATCCGCGATCTCGATCGCGCCGATGTCGCTGCCGGCAATGCCGGCCTCGTTTGCAATCGCGCCGACCAGATCGGCGGGACGCATGTTGTTCTTTCGTCCCGCACCGATGTAGACACGAACCATTCCGGCGGTGCTCGCCTTGCGCTTCGGCTTGGGCTTGGGCCGGTCATCCGGGGAGGAGCTCCCCGCCTTCGTGCCCGGCGCGCGATCCCGGCGCGAGCGTGCGCCGGCAGCAGGCACACCGGCCTCGAACGCGGGGATCTCCGGCTCATCCTCCGGCTCCGCTCCGGCGGTGGCGCCATGCGCGAGTTGCACCGCGGCCGTCGCGATTTCCATGAGGTCGAATTCGTCGGCCAGCGACTCGACGACGACGCGAAAACCGTCGAGCCCGTCCGCGAGGATGAGATCGCGAATGGAAGCGCGCGTGACATCGAGCCGTTTTGCGCGCACGTCGAGCACCGTGGGCACCCTGGCAATTTCGATCTTCTGCTTCGTGACCTGCTCGATGTTCCGGAGCAGCCGGTGCTCGCGTGGTTCGGCGAACGTGATGGCGACGCCTTCGCGCCCCGCCCGTCCCGTGCGGCCGATCCGGTGTACGTACGCCGCCGGCGAATCAGGCAGGTTGAAGTTGATCACGTGCGTCAGCTGATCGATGTCGAGCCCGCGCGCGGCCACGTCGGTGGCAACCAGCAGATCGATCGCCCCGCCGCGCGTCCGTTTCATCACGCGGTCGCGCTGCTCCTGCGTCATGCCGCCGTGCAACGCCTCCGCGCGATAGCCGCGACCCGACAGCGTCTCCGCCAGCGCATCCACCTCGGTTCGAGTGCGGCAGAATACGAGGCCGAGCGACGCCGCTTCGAGGTCGAGCACGCGCGCGAGCGCCGCGACCTTGTGTGCGCGCGGAACGATGTACGCCGTCTGGCGTACCTTGGGTATGGCACCGGCGGAGGTCTTTTCGCGCGCGATCTGTACGCGTACCGGATCGCTCAGGTGACGCTCCGCAATCCCGGCAATGCGGGCTGGAATCGTGGCGGAGAACAGTGCGGTCTGTCGCCTGGCCGGCGCGGCTTCGAGAATCGCTTCGATCTCCTCGGCGAAACCCATGTCCAGCATTTCATCGGCTTCGTCCAGCACGACGGCAGTCAGCGAATCGAGATTGATCGTACCGCGACGAAGATGATCGAGCGCACGGCCCGGCGTTGCGACGACCACGTGTACCCCGCGCCGGAGCGCGTGGATCTGGCGGTTGAACTCCTGGCCTCCGTAGATCGGTACCGTCACTGTGCCGAGCGCGCGTCCGTAGCGATGGAACGCCTCGGCGACCTGCATCGCGAGCTCACGCGTGGGGACGAGCACCAGGACGGAGGGACGGCCAGGTCGCGGACTGCCGGTCGGAAGATTCTGCAGCAGCGGCAGCGCGAACGCGGCGGTCTTGCCGGTGCCCGTCGCTGCCTGGCCCAGGATGTCGCGGCCCGTCAGTAGTGGTGGGATCGCTTCGCGCTGAATCGGCGTGGGTTCTTCGTAGCCGAGGGCGGTGAGCGCCTCGACGAGAGCGGGAGCGATGCCGAGGTCGGCGAAGGTCGTAGCCATGGCGTCAATATAGGCGTCGGTGCCTACCGGAACAGCGTCAGGTACTCGCCGTATCCCTCTGGTTCGAGCTGGTCGGCCGCAATGAACCGGAGTGACGCCGAGTTCATGCAGAACCTCTGGCCGGTTGGCGCGGGGCCGTCGTCGAACACGTGACCCAGATGCGAGTCGCCGTGCTTCGAGCGCACTTCGTTGCGCGCCATGAACAGCTTGCGATCGGTCCTGGTGGAGACGTTCTCCGGCACGAGCGGCTTGGTGAAGCTGGGCCAGCCGGTGCCCGACTCGAACTTGTCGAGCGAGCTGAACAGCGGCTCGCCGGAGACGACGTCGACGTAGATGCCGGCGGCGTGGTTGTCCCAGTATTCATTTCGGAAGGGCGCTTCGGTGCCTTCCTCCTGTGTCACCTTGTACTGCATTGGCGTCAGCTGCTGCTTGAGCTGGGCTGGGTCGGGCTTTGTGAAGTTCACGAGAGCGTCCTTTTGGAATCAGGAGTTGGCCTGCGCGGTGGTAACGCCGCGAGGCTCGAAAAGTTCCCCAGGTTCACTCGCCGACCGGGCGGGGTGTTGCGGTGTACAGTGCGGCGGCCTCGGCGCGCGCGGCGGTGTCTCCGAAGATCTTTTCGCCATCGTAGCGCCCGTTCTCGATGAAGACCTCGGAGATGGCGCGGCCGGCCACAATACTTCCGGCCATGTAGATCCCCGGCACATTGGTCTCGAGCGTCTCCGGGTTGAGTGTGGGGCGCTCGGTCACCGGGTCGAGCTCGATGCCCATCGAGCGGAACAGGGCGAACTCGGGAGTGAAGCCGATCAGCGCGTACACACGCTCGGCGGGAAGGCGCTCCGTACCGCCCTCGGCGTTGCGAATGGTGACGGCGGCGGGATCGATCGAGAGCACGGTCGCACCGAGGCATGCACGGATGTCGCCGGAGCGCATGCGGTTTTCCAGGTCCGGCCGAAGCCAGTACTTCACGCTGGGCTTGAATGCGGTACCTCGGTAGACGAGCGTCACGTGCGCACCGGCGCGGTACAATTGCAACGCCGCCTCGACCGCCGAGTTCTTCCCACCGACAACCACGACGTCGAGACCCCATCCGAGGTGGGCTTCGTCGAAATAGTGGCGGACGTGCGGGAGATTTTCGCCGGGGACATCGAGCCGGTTCGGACGATCGAAGTAGCCGGTGGCCAGGACGAGACGGTCACACGTCAACTCGCGCTGGCCGGCCGCGGTTTCCAGCGTGCAGCGGATGTGGCCGCCGGTGCGCTCCGCCGCGGTGAGGCGGGTGAAAGTTTTGACCCGCAGCACTTCCGCGCGGGCGACCCCGCGGTAATACATCATCGCCTCTTCGCGCGTCGGCTTGGCGCCGGAGCAGACGATCGGATGGTTGCCGATCTCCAGGCGCTCCGGCGTGGTGAAGAAGGACATGCCGGTGGGATAATGCACGATCGAATTCACGACCGCGCCGGCATCGACGACGAGCGGGTCGAACCCGCGGCGTTTCGCGGAAATAGCGCACGCGAGTCCGATGGGGCCGGCACCGGCGATAATGACAGGCTCATGCGATATCATCCCGGAAGGTAACGAATGGCGTTGGCACAACGGGACGCATGGCTGGCACGTACTGAGAATTAGTCTGAGAGATCTCACTTACTTCGAGAGGTACGTATGCGTATCCCCGCGCTCGCCGGTTTCCTCGTGCTCGTGATCGCCGCAACACCGGCAGCCGCGCAGTTCGGGGGCGGAGGCGGAATCGGGGGTGGAACAGGCGGCGGAGCGGGCAGGGGCGGCATGGGGCAGCGCGCCAACGGCGGCCAGCGGATGCTCACCGAGCAGGAGATCGATGGCCCGCCGACGCCGGGCATGATGCAACAGCTGCTCTCGCTCGAGGACGGACAGACTGCGGCGTACCAGCAAGCGTACGATTCGCTGATGCGCGCGTCGCAGTCGGAGCGGGACAGCGCGCGGGTGGCGCTCAAGGGGATGCGAGACGCGATTGGCGGCCGGGACCGGGAGACGGCGCGGGCGAACGGCATGATCGCCCGGCGGATCGGTGACGATCTGGCGAAGCGGGATGCAGCGTTCGACAAGTCGCTGAGGACCATGCTCAACAAGGACCAACAGAAGCGGTACGACAAGTGGAAGGCGCAGAACCGCAAAGAGGCCGAGGAGAAGCAGCGGGAGGAGATGCGGGGACGAATGGGAGCGGACGGCGGGCGAGGTCGGGGAAGTTCGCCGCGATTTTAGTCTCGGTGCGGTCGGTGCGTTGCGGCGGGCGCCGCGCCGCCACGACCTTTGTTAGCGCGGCCTCAGTCTGTTACGGCGATCTGATCCATCCGGCACTGCGTTGGCTTCTTATCGGGGCGCCAGCGCAGGAGCTTGGTACCGTGGCGGAAACGGCCGCCGGACACGTGATCGTAGCCCACCTCCACTACCAGCTCCGGGCGGAGCGGTTCCCACTCGCTCGATCGCTCGGTGCTCCAGCGGCTGGGGCCGCCGGGGGCGCGGCCGGTAAAGCCGGGCGGCTCGACGAGGCCTTCGAGAGTTCGGGTGATCTCGGCGCGGTCCGCCGCCGCCATGCTGGAGGTGAAGCCGACGTGGTGCAGCAGTCCTTCCCCATCATATAACCCGAGCAGCAGCGATCCGACATCTCGCTTTTTCGAGGCATAACGAAAGCCGCCGACGACGCAGTCGGCGGTGCGGCGGCGCTTCACCTTGACCATGCCGTCGCGCTCGCCGGCACGGTATGGCAGGTCGAGTCGCTTGGCGATGACGCCGTCGAGGTCTCCCTTGCCGCCGCCGGCGAGCCACTTCTTTGCCGTCGCCAGCGACGTCGTGGCCCGCGAGAGCGCGATCGGCGCTCCGCGCTCGAGCTGTGCGGCGGCGAACGACTCGAGGCGCGCGCGCCGGTCGGAGAGCGGCGCCTCCATCAGCGACTTGCCGCGGTCGTCGACGAGCAGATCGAACACTTCGTATCGTGCGGGATGTGCGGCGGCGAGCGTCTTCACGCGACTCGCCGCCGGATGTACCCGAAGCAGCAGCTCGTCAAAGGAGAGGCGACCGTCCACCGGAATCACGATCTCACCGTCGATGACGCAGCGCTTCGCATCGAGCGACTGCACCGCCTCGACCACATCCGGGAAATAGCGGCCGAGGGGCTTTCCGGCCTTGGACTGGATCTGCACGGTGGCGCCGTCCTTGAAGGC
>JBDTQV010000160.1:0-5162 GCA_039932015.1 Gemmatimonadota bacterium
CCGTCAACGCTGCCGCAGGCGGACGTGATCGAGATCTTCGCTGCACCGCGTGACGGCGTGGTCAGTCGGATCGAGCCTCGCCGGATCGGGCGAGCCATCATCGCGCTCGGCGGCGGCCGGCAGCAGGTGGACGATACCGTCGATCCGGCGGTTGGGTTCGTGATCACCGCCAATCCTGGCGACCGCGTGCGTGCCGGGGAGCCGCTCGCATCGATCCATGCGCGCACCGACGACGCTGCTCGCGCGGCGCGCGCAGCGCTCGCGGAGGCCATAACGATAGGCGACAGTGGAACGGCGGCGCCGCTGATCTCACACCGGATCACGGCGGGCGGCGTCGAGCCGCGGTAATGGGCGAAGATCACGGAATACTCGGGATACTCGGGCTTCTCGCGCTGCTCGCCTGGATAGCGCTCCGCTGGCGCCGCCGGCTGCGCGGCACTCCAGCGGAGATCGACCACGAGGAGCTCGAAGCCGCCGAGCGCGATGTGCGCGATCTCGAGTCCGGGGCAGGTCCGGACGACAGCTTTCCCGGCGACGACTGGGGGCCCGGCGCGTCGCGTCCACGGGCGCCGGACCTGCGCTAGCAGCCTACCCGCCGCCCGCGACTGCCGGGTACCCGCCAGTTGCTCGCTCAGGATTCGACCATATCGGTGCGTGCTCGAACTCTGGAAGGCGCCGGATCAGATGCTGCGCGAGGAGGCCAATGCGGTAACACGCGCGCTCGCCGAGCTGGAGCGTGGCGACCGTGAGGACGTCAGGCGCCAGGTGAGCGCCGCTCAGCGGCGAGAATCGTGCGCAGGGCGAGCCAGAGGCCGAGGTGCACCGGCAGTGCGAATGCGACGACGATGCCGTTCACCTGGTGCAGGCCCGGCACCAGCTTGAACGCAAGCCCTGCCGCGGCGATGGCGAGAATGACTGCGCTCACGTTCGATGCAGCGCGCACGCTCCGGCGGCTCGACAGGAGCGCCAGCGGCAGGAGCAGGGCGAGAACCATTGCGACCGGATCGAGCTGAAACAGGTTTTCGTTTGCGTACGCCGCCACGTGATCAGTGAGCGTCCAGAGTCCCGCCAGTATCAGCCCGGCCATGCCCGCCACCAGCTCCCAGATTCCCCCGATCACAGCGAGAGCCACCCGCGCCCCGCGGCGCCCGGCCGCCGCCGTGCGCCCCAGCAGCATGAGCACGAACCCCGTGGCCAATCCGATCAGCAGATACACCGCGGTCCAGTTCGGGGGCGTGGCTGGCGGGTCCGCGACGGTGCTGGTGTAAACAGTCTGCTCCGATCGCACCAAGGGGACGGGCGCCCCGTCCGGACCGGGGACCATGATGCCGCGTACGCGCTCCCGCAGGGCGAGTGGCAGGAAGGTTTCCTCGTACGCCGTGATCGGACGATCGACCGGCGTGCCGAGCCCGGTCATGAGGCCGGTGTAGACCAGCGGCTCGCTCGAGGTGAGCCGGGCGGTGTGGGAGCGAAATGTGGTGCCCGTGGGAATCGTGCGGGTGGCGGCGCGAATGCGCCCGCCGATTACGCGATCGAGCGCATCGCGCACGCGCGTGGAGCAGTTGTCGCGATAGTAGTCGTAGTGATAGTTGCGATTTTCCGGCAGCGCGTTCCAGACGAGGAAGTCGCGGAGATCGGCTCGCTGCGCGGGCGTGAGGTTCAGCTCCTGCACCCACACCGAGCGGTTTTCGGCGACATACCGCGCGATGTCGGTTGCCGCATCGAAACCGCCCATCGAATAAAGCATGCGGCCCTGCGCGAACCGCAGGTAGAACTTTTCCTGCCGAAAGTCGAACAGGCCATAGTTGTACTGAATGTCCTCGTGCCGGAGTGTGTCGTGCACCCAGATCGCGTTGTGCCCGAACCGCTCCCAGACCTCGTGGCCCGGTCCCATCGTGACGAGCGAAATCGTCAACTCGGAACCGCGCTCGCCTTGCTGTGCATGCCCCGTGCGGGCGCATAGCAGCGTGAGGCACGCTATGACGGCGCGAAGTGCTACCCTCGCTCGCCTCATCGGCGCTCCAGCTGCATGGGAATGCCGTTGCGCGGGCGGAGCGTAATCGAAGCGACCGGCTCGACGACGTGCGGCGGGTGCAACCGCAGGCGCCAGCGCCCAGCCAGTGTGGCAAGCACGAGTACGGCTTCCATCATCGCAAACTGCTCGCCTATGCAGATCCGCGTCCCACCGCCAAACGGGAAGTACGCGAACCTGGGCCGGCCGGCACGCGCGTCAGGTGCCCACCGGTCCGGGTCAAACCGTTCCGGGTCCGGATACCATCTCGCGTCCCGATGGACGACATACGGGCTCAGGAGCACGATAGAACCTTCGGGAATCGCGTGGCCGCCGGCGTGATACGGCGCAAGCGCGCGCCGCCCGATGACCCATGCAGGCGGAAAGAGGCGCATCGATTCGCTGACTACCATCGACGTGTAGGACAGGCGGGGCAGGGCGCCGGCGCCGAGCGGCACACTCCCCAGGGCGTCGACTTCGGCGTGCAGGCGTCGCTCGACCTCGGGATGCTTCGCCAGAAGATACCAGGTCCACGCGAGTGCGTTGGCCGTCGTCTCATGGCCCGCGAGGAAGATCGTCATCACCTCGTCGCGGAGCTGCAGGTCGGACATCCGCGTCCGGGCGGCATCATCGTCCTGCGCGAGGAGCAGCATCGAGAGCAGGTCGCCGCGGTCGGCGGGATCGGCGCGCCGCGCCGCAATCATCTCGAATACGACGGCGTCGAGCCGCGCACGCGCTCCCGCAAAGCGTCGCGTCGCGGGCAGCGGCAGCCGCTCGAGCAGTGCGGCAAACGGCAGACTGCTGAACGACTGAAATAGTGCCATGCTCGTCGTCATGGCCCGACTGATCTCGTCCGCGGCATCCTCGACCGCGGTGCCGAACAGCGTGCGGCCGACGATCGCGAGCGCGAGCCGCATCATGTCCGCGTGCACGTCGATCGGCCCCTCGCGTGAGGACCACCCTTCACTGGTGGCCTCGGCACACTTCACCATCTCGGTGCCATACGCGGCGACACGCGCGTGGTGGAACGCAGGCTGTGCGAGCCGCCGCTGGCGCAGGTGAAAGTCGTCTTCGCTCGTGAGCAGCCCTTCGCCGAGCAATCGCTTGGCGCGCTGCAGGCCGACGCCTTTCATGAACAGCCGGTTGTGCGTGACCAGCACGTCGCGAATCAGATCGGGATGACTGAGCAGGAATACCCGTGAGGTGCCGAAGCGCGCCACGGCCACATCGCCCTGAGCGGCGGCGAGCCGCTGCAGCGTGCCGAGCGGGTCCCGGCGGAAGGCGAGGACACCGGCGCCAGGGAGCCAGCGCCGCGCGCTTGGTGGAGGCCGAAGGGTCACAGTGGCTGGCGAATACGGTCGGAGAACGCCGGGTCCGTAGCGTAGCGGGCCGCCCGCGCGTTGATGTGGTAGCGCTCGCGCGCGGCCGCGAACGGCAGTTCGGTGTCGATCAGGCCAAGGTCGTAGGCCAGCTCATCGGAATAGCCGGGAAACATCACCTTGAAGCTGAACGGGACCTTGCGCGGCGCGATCGCGTTCACGTGATGGACGATGTTGGTCGTGCAGGTGTTGGTGAGCGTGTTGTAGAACTCAGGGTGCTCGCGCAGCGCATTGGCGCGTTCGAGCATGGCGCGAAAGAGCCGCTGGCGCTGCGCGAGCGTCGTACGAACCGGGTAGAGGTAAACCTGGTCGTGGCGGAAGTTGGTGCGCAGGAGGATGACGTCACGCTCGTCGGCCACGACGTAGGTGAGCTCATAGCGCTTGAGCAAACCCCCGAGCGCCGAAAAGTGCTCTCCACGCTCGCGGCGGATCTCCGCCGAGATGGCGACGTACTCGCCATTTCCGAAGCCGAAACTGACGAACGTATGGGCCGGCCCGCGCATTTTCGCGAAGGGTTCAACCACGTACCAGACCGACTCGAGCCGGTTGAGGTCGTACTGCCTCCCTTCGTATGCGACGGTGTACTCGTCGGTGGTTTCGTAGCGCGCGTTCCGGACATTTCGCACCAGCACGTTCGCACCGTCGAAGGTGGCGACCGGCAGCTGGGCCAGATCCGGCGACCAATCGCGATCGTTGCGCGGCTCGATCGACGCGTAGATCGCGAGCCCCGGAACGGCGAGCGCCGCCACGATCGAAAGGACGATGCGGCGGCGCCGAGTTGGGGGTGGGAACCTCACCGCGATGTCTCCGCGCCTCTAGACGTCCAGGTTGCTCACGTACTTGGCGTTCCGTTCGATGAACTGCCGCCGCGGCTCGACTTCGTCGCCCATCAGCTCGTCGAACAGCTTCGACGCCTCGACGGCATCTTCCAGCATCACCCGAAGAATGGTGCGCCGGTGCGGATCCATTGTGGTGTTCCAGAGCTGATCCGGGTTCATCTCCCCCAGGCCCTTATAGCGCTGAATACCGACGTTGGTCTTGCCGTCGCCCGACATCCGCTTCACGTACTCGTCGCGCTCCGCCTCGGTGTACGCATACTGCTCTTCCTTGCCGCGCGCCACGCGATAGAGTGGCGGCTGCGCAATGTAGATGTATCCCGCCTCGATCAACTCCTGCATCTGGCGGAAGAAGAACGTGAGCAGCAGCGTCCGGATGTGCGCGCCGTCCACATCGGCGTCGGTCATGATGATGATCTTGTGGTACCGCGCGTCGCCGATCTTGAAATCGCCGCCCACGCCGCATCCGATTGCCGTGATCATCGAGCGGATCTCCTCGTTGCTGAGAATCTTGTCGATGCGCGCACGCTCCACGTTCAGGATCTTGCCGCGGAGCGGCAGGATGGCCTGGAACTGGCGGTCGCGTCCCTGCTTGGCACTGCCGCCGGCGGAGTCACCCTCCACCAGATAGATCTCGGAGAGTGCCGGATCGTCGATCGAGCAGTCGGCGAGCTTGCCCGGAAGCACGGCATTCTCGAGCCCGGACTTCTTGCGGACGAGATCGCGCGCCTTGCGCGCCGCCTCGCGCGCGCGCGCCGCACTCACCGCCTTGTCGATGATGGCCCGCCCGACCGGCGGATGCTCCTCGAGATACGTGCCGAGGTGCTCGTTCACGATCGTTTTGACGATGCCTTCGACTTCCGAGTTGCCGAGCTTCGTCTTGGTCTGCCCCTCGAACTGCGGCTCGCGCACCTTCACGTGCATGACGCAGGTCAG
>JBDTQV010000161.1:0-5127 GCA_039932015.1 Gemmatimonadota bacterium
ATGTACTACACGCCCACCGGCGGCGACATCATGTTCGTCGAGGCGTCCACCATGCGCGGCAAGGGCGAGCTGGTCCTCACCGGCCAACTCGGTGACGTCATGAAGGAGTCGGCCCGCGCGGCGTGGACGTACGCACGCTCGCATGCGACGGCGCTTCAGATTGGCGACGAGAAGTTCGACCGCGACGTCCACATCCACGTCCCGGCCGGCGCCATCCCGAAGGACGGTCCGTCCGCCGGCGTCACCATGGCCACCGCAGTCGTCTCGGCGCTTTCCGGCCGACCCGCGCGTCACGACATCGCCATGACCGGCGAGATCACCCTGCTCGGGCGGGTGCTTCCGATCGGGGGCGTGAAGGAAAAGGTGCTTGGTGCCGTCCGGGCGGGCATTACTTCGATCATTCTGCCCAAGGACAACGAGCCCGACCTGGTCGACCTGCCGAAGGAGGTTCGCGACCGGATCGAGGTCTTCCTCGTTCAGGAGCTCGGCGAGGCGCTCGCGCTTACGTTGCGCGGATCGTTCCGTGAAGGCCGACTCCGCTTTGGTGAGGAAGGGTCCGCCGAAATCGGGCAGATCGTGGCAGAATATCACCACTAGCGTGACAGTGAGTCCCGAAAACCAGAAGGGCGGCCACTTTGGCCGCCCTTTTTGGCATCTTGGCGTTTGATGCCTCCGTCAGACACGCTCGCTGAGATGCTCCAGCAGAAGGCGGGCGGAAGCGATGAACACCGGCGACGTGCTCCAGTGGCCGGCGACGTCTCCCGCATCTCGTGCCGCGACGAGCGCGCTGCGATTGTCGATCACCCCGATCAGCGGGCTGCCCGGCCAGGCGCCGTTCAAATCAGCTATCTGAGCGACCGGCGCAAACCCTACGTCCGCCGGTCCAACCGAGTAAAGCGTCACCGGGATACCGGCCGCCACCGGTCGTCTAAGCGCCGGCGCCAGCACAGGATACGCCTCAGCCGGCGCCAGCAGCAATACCGCCGTCTGCGCGCGAGCGACTTCGTGGCTGAGCAACTGGAGCGCGGCGCGAGGGGAATCGATCTCGATAAGCGTGGGCGAGCTGGGAACCGCCAGCGAGTCGAGGTCGGTGCCCAGTTGTTCGAGCGCCGTACCGTGGTCATTGCTGATTCGGGCGATTAATGCAGTGGGAGATTCCGGACGATATTTGCGAGGGCGGCCACCCTCGGTTCGCGCCGCGCCCTTGGAGACCAGCGCTTCGAGCGCGCTGTACGCGTTGGCTCGGGCCAGTCCGGCGCTCCGAGCGATGCTGTACCCGGTGCCCGGGCCGCCGGTGAGCATCACCTCGTAGACGAGGCTCTCGGTAGGCGTAAAGCCAAACGGCGTCAGATCGATGGATGCCATGGTAGTAGTCTGCGCAACTTACTCACCTGACGCAAGCACCCTAGCGATAGTCGAGCTCCCAGCCGAGCAGCTTCGCGATCAGGGCGAGCCGGAACGTTACGTCCGCCTCACGGCCTTCCAGCGTCTTGCCATCTGCCTGCAGCGGGAAGTAGTGGTAGCTGATCTTGTTCGTCGCCTTGGGCATCGAACGCAGATTCTTGGGACGCCAGATACCCGTATCATCGCAATCCCGAAGCAGCGACCCGAGCACCTTGGTGGCAACCGGCGCCCACTGCAGGGCACCCAGCCGAGCGAGGAGCTCGATGTAATGCAGTGCGAGCGGAATGTCCTTGGGACAACCCTTCGCGTCGGCCTCGATCGGATCGCCGAGCAGCAGGTGTTGCGGCTTCACCGTCTTCTTGCCGACCACGACCACGTAGGATTTCTTCGGCGCCGGCTGAGCCAGATAGTGGCCAAGCCGCTCGGTGAACCCGGCCCGCTCGCGGCGGAGATTGGGCATCATCGCGAGCATCGCCACCGAGTACCAGCTCGGAGGATGCGCCTCCGCATGCAAAGCCAACTGCTTGCCGTGCTTGACGAACGGCTTCTCGGCGTGGGGGCTTCTGAGAAATTGCGAAACCGAATTGGCGATTTTGTGCCCGGCGCCGCGAAGCCGCGGATCTTCCGCATATCCCGCCTCGGCGAGCGCGGCACTGGCCGCTTCGCGGATGACGTCGCGGGCCCAGGGCTCTGCCGCCCGCTCCAGCTTGACGAGCTTCAGGAACTCGAAGAGGAGTGCCGGATCGTCGTCGCGGGAGAGCATCCGGAAAAGCAGCCGGTCGGCCAGCTTGAACGGACGGGTTCCGGGTGGCCAGGCCAACTGGAGGAGCCGCCGGTACTGCGGAATTGTCCCGACGTCCTTGATACCCTGCGTCGTCGACGCGGCCAAGCCGAGGAGATTGCCTCCCCAGACCCCGGTGTCCTTCTGCTTCTTGACCACGGCGAGCGCGGTCCTGGACGTGGTGACTGCCTCGTGGGCCGCCGAGAGTGTGGCGGGATCGACCGACCCGGGCGGGCAGAGCTCGTCCAGCGTGCGGTACCGAATCGACTCACCGGCATTGGCTAGCAGCCAGGTGATGGGAATCCGGTGCTGGTTAGGCAGTTCCAGGTGGGCTCCCTGACGGCTGTGGGCCTGTAACAAACGCGCGCAAGATACCACAGCACACAAGGTTGCGCTAGCGAACCCGGTCTTCCCCCGCCTTCCGGAATTCCGATCCCGCGTTCCAGGTCGGCTGTGCCGGTGCATCTGCCACTGCAATTGCCACCCGCACCATTGTCCGAAGCTGCTGGACTGTCCCCTCGTAGTTGAACGATGGAAGGATCTCGTCGCTCGGCTGGTGATAGCGCTGCTCGGTGTATTCGTCCTGCTGCTTTGCCCCCCAGCCATCCGGCCTCCCGACATACGCGTTGCCGTTTTCGACCGACAGCGCCGGCACGCCAGCGCGGGCGAACGGGAAGTGATCGGAGCGGAAGAAGCTTCCCCGGATCAGCGCATCCTCATTGGTCGACACCTTGAGTCCTTCTGCGGCCGCGGCGCGGGTCAGCGTCGCACCCAGCGAAGACTGGTCGACGCCGAGCGCGGAGATATCGCGAGTACGGCCGCTGAGGTTCATCACGTCGACATTCAGGACCGCGGCAATTCGCTTGAGCGGAATGGTCGGCTTGGCAGCATACGCCGTTGATCCGAGGAGTCCGGACTCCTCCGCCGCAAACGCCATGAACACGATGGAGCGCCCCGTATGCCGTCCGCCATGAACGAATGCCTCGGCCGTTGCGAGCATCGCGGCGGTGCCGGATGCGTTGTCGAGTGCGCCGTTGTAAATCGAGTCGCCCTTGACCGGCGCGCCGACACCCAGATGGTCGTAATGCGCGCCGATGACCACCGCGTCCGCCGCGGCCGGGCCGGCGCCAGGCAGCCGTGCGACGACATTGAACGTTTCCGATCGCCGGATCTCGCTGGTTACGCTTGCATGCACCCTGGATGGCAACGGCATGGCCTGGAACCCGCGCGTCGCCGCCGCCCGCATCTGGGCACCCAGGTCGGTGCCGGGCGGGAAGAACGCCGCCGCAGTCTTTTCGGTAACCCAGCCCGCGACCACGAGCGAGGTGGCCGGCCGCTCCACCCGGACCTGCGCGCCGGTCCAGGACGACGCCACGGTCGACCAGGGGTATGTGGCGCTCTCGGTCGTGTGCAGAAGGATGATGCCCGCCGCACCCTGGCGCGCCGCCTCTTCGATTTTGTAGGTCCACCGTCCGTAGTAGGTCAGGATTTTCCCGCGGAAGATCGTCGAGTCACGGAGCCCCGGGTCGTTGGCCAGCACGACGACGATCTTTCCCTTTACGTCGGTGCCGCGGTAGTCGTCCCATTGATACTCCGGTGCCACTATGCCGTAACCGACGAAGACCGCATCACCGTCCAGGCTGACCTTCGCGTCATTCCGCATCGACCAGAGGACGAAGTCGTCGCGATACTGCAGCGCGGCGCGTGCGCCGCCGCGCTCGAGCGCGAGTTCAGGCGTGGGCGTGAGCGAGATGATCGGCACACGATGGAAGTAGGTGCCGTCCTCGCCGGCCGGCTCGAGTCCAAGCCGCTGGAACTGCGCGCGGATGTACCTGGCCGCGATCAGGCCGCCGCGAGTTCCCGGTGCGCGGCCTTCGAGTGCGTCATCGGCCAAAAATTCCAGGTGGGCGCGAATGACGTTCGCATCGACCGCGCGGGCGACGCGCGTCGCTTCGGTCGGCTGCTGTGCGAGCAGTGTCGCGCGGCCGGCCGGCATCGCGGCGACACCGAAAGCGGCGGCCAGAAGAAGATGGCGCATGTGTATTCTCGTCTGGAGTGTGGTCACGGCGGCGATGCGCCGCTCGGGTCAGGATCGGGGCATTGCACGAGCGAGACCGATGCCGCGGCGGCGAACGCCTTTTCGCTCGTGAGCACGAGCGTACGCGAATCGAGCCAATCGACGCCTTCGCCCTGGATCTCGAGTCCGAGGACGTTGCACGCGCGCGGCGGATCGTCGGGCACGAGCCGGTCCGCGCGGAGCCGGAAGAAATAAAGATCGCGGTACGTTCGCACCACCGCACGCACCCCATCAGGCGCCAGCGCGGCATCGGTTACCATGCGACCGATCGTGGTGTCTGCGGGAATCGGAAGTGTGCCGACGAGCTCAGCCTCCGCGATGCGTTCGCTGTCCCAGGCCGAGACCGGTACGCGATAGACGAGCACGGGGCGCTTGCCGCCCTTGGTGATCAGCAGCAGGTCGCCAACCGGTGTCACGATCATCGCTTCGGCATCGTGCGGGCCATCGGGATAGCGCACCGTCAATGCGGTCGCGCGGCCGGTCGCGCGCTGTTCGACCGAGTCGGCAGTCACCCGCGGCTCGGCGAGCCGGTAGATCGTGACGGTCGCACGGCGCTCATTGTTGTCGCCGATGTCCGCGATGAAGAGGCAGCTCCCGGTCGCGCATGCGGCGAGGCGGATCGCCTCCCAATCGACATTGATTGCGCCCAGGACGCGCAAGCTGCCGAGATTCCGGCCAAGGGAGTCGGTGGCAAACAGGAGTGCGTCGTTGTCGCTGTCCGCGTGGGTCCACAGCACGCCCGGCTGCGTGCGACTCACGGCGACGCCGGAGCTCTCGGAAGCGCGGCGATTGGCCAGCCAGCCCGTGCGCACGGCGCGAACCGGCTGGTCGTAGTGCCAGGGCGTCTGCGCAGTCACCGGTCCCG
>JBDTQV010000162.1:0-5098 GCA_039932015.1 Gemmatimonadota bacterium
GCATGCGTTAGCGCTCCCGCTCCGCATGAAGGACATGGCGGCGGATATGGAACACACCAAGCATTTGCGGCGCGGGAGCGGCTGACGTACGTTCTTCCGGTTCGTTTCGATCGTTCCGCTGGTCCTGTTCGTTCCCATTGCCGAGGAGCACCTATGCGCGCGCTTGCCGCCTGCTGGACCGTTGCGATTCTGGCTGGATGCGGGAAGGGTGAACCGAAGCCGTCCGCCGATACAACGGCGATGGTGCCGCAGCCCGCCATGACCGCGCCCGCCGCGCCGGAAATGTCACTCGCGGGCATGGCCGGTACCTGGAACATGACGACGCGGGCCGCCGGCTCCGACAGCGTCCTCCTCTCGTTCACGATGCTCGCCACAGCGGACTCGAGCGGGTGGATGTTCAATTTCCCCGGGCGCGCACCGGTGCCGGTTCGCGTCGTGTCGGTCGCGGGCGACAGCATCGTCACGATCGCGGGACCGTACGCGAGCATGCTGACGAAGGGCGCCACAGTGACCACCAACAGCGTCATGCGCATGCAGGACGGAAAGCTCGTCGGGACGACGGTGGCGCATTACAATCTCAAAGGCGCGGATTCTGTGAAGAATCTCACGACCGAAGGCACCCGCGCGCCCTGAGGCGGGCAGCAGCAGAATCGCGGCTGGCGCTGCGCGCGGCGTGCCCTTCCGCCGCTCAGCGCCTGACCGTACGTTGTACCACGCTCCGCATTCCACCTTGCTCGACTGCAACTCTCCTCGAAGCAGGAGTGGCACGATGCACCCGGGCGACCGTTGATCCCCATCGTCGATCGACTCACCGCCGCCCTCGCCGACCGCTATCGGCTCGAGCGCGAACTCGGCGCCGGCGGCATGGCGACCGTCTACCTCGCGCAGGATCTCCGCCACCACCGCCCCGTGGCCGTGAAAGTGCTCCGTCCCGAGCTTGCCGCGATCATCGGCGCCGAGCGGTTCCTGGCGGAGATCCGGACCACGGCGAACCTCCAGCATCCGCACATCCTGGCCCTGTTCGACTCCGGCGAGGCCGAGGGTTTCCTCTTTTACGTCATGCCGTTCGTCGAAGGAGAGAGCCTGCGGGACCGGCTCCGACGGGAGACCCAGCTGCCGATCGCCGACGCGGTGCGGATCGCCACCGAAGTTGGCTCGGCGCTGGACTACGCGCATCGTCACGGCGTGATTCACCGCGACATCAAGCCCGAGAACATCCTCCTGCATGATGGCCGCGCGGTCGTCGCCGACTTCGGCATCGCGCTCGCACTGAGCTCGGCCGGTACCGGCACGGGCAGCGGCAGCCGCATGACGGAAACCGGGATGTCGCTGGGGACGCCGCACTACATGAGCCCCGAGCAGGCGATGGGCGAGCGCGAGATCACCGGCCGCTCGGACATTTACGCGTTGGGCGCGGTGCTCTACGAAGCGCTGGTGGGCGAGCCGCCGTTCACCGGGCCATCGGTGCAGGCCATCATCGCCAAGGTGCTGACCGAGGAACCGCGGCCGCTCCTTCCCAAGCGGCACACGATTCCGCCGCACCTGGAGGCGGCGGTGCTGACCGCGCTGGAGAAACTCCCCGCGGACCGCTACGCCACCGCAGCGGATTTCCTCGCGGCGCTGGGCAACACCCATGCGACGCGGACGCGCTTCATGGGGGCGCCGGTGGCGACGCGCGCCGGCGCCTTCCAGCGATTCGGCGTGCCGGCCATCGCAGCGGTGCTGGCGGCACTGGCTGTCGCGGCCTTTGCCGCATGGCGTGCCGCGCGATCGGCACCGGTCGCAGTGGTCCAGCGCTATGCGCTCTCCCTGCCGGCGGCGCAGGCGGCACTCGGCTCGTTCCTCATTGCGCCCGACGGTTCGAGTATCGTCTACGTCGGACCGGCTGCCACAGGATCCCAGCTCTGGCTCAAGCGGCACGATCGCGCCGACGCGACGCCCATCGCGGGGACCGAGAACGCGTTTCCGCGGTTCGCATTTTCGCCGGACGGCCAATCCATCGCCTTCGTGGACCGGCAGCGCCAGCTCAGGAAGCTGTCGCTGGCGAGCGGCGCCGCCGTCACCTTGGCGGACTCGGTGTCGACGTTTGGAGTTGCCTGGCTGGATGACCGGTCCCTCGTGTTCGGCCGTACCGGCA
Organism: Gemmatimonadota bacterium; assembly: GCA_039932015.1. GTDB lineage: Bacteria > Gemmatimonadota > Gemmatimonadetes > Gemmatimonadales > GWC2-71-9 > JAICUF01. The sequence continues at coordinate 2,138 of JBDTQV010000162.1, forward strand.
GCCGTACCCTCTCGCGCATTCCGGAGACGGGCGGCAAGCCGGAGGTGCTCTTGTCGGTCGATTCGATCCCGGCCGTGCTGCCGCAGGCCCTGCCGGGTTCGCGCTCGTTGCTCTTCACGCTCTGTTCCGGCAATACGTGCACGCTCCGGCAGGAGCTCTGGGCGCTGGACCTCCGGACGCGGGCTCCGCGGCGGTTGATCCCGGGCGTGGCGAGCGGACAGTACGCCGCTTCTGGTCAGCTCGTGTACGTCCGGCGCGATGGGGCGATGTTCGCCGTGGGCTTCGACCCGCGAACGGCGGCGCTTCGTGGATCGGCGGTGCCGGTGCTCGACAGCGTCGCCGTCAGCGGCGGAACCACCCCGGTTTTTTCCCTCTCTCGCACGGGGACGCTGGTGGTCCTTCCGGGAGCGATTGAGCCGGCGCCGTCGTATGAGATGGTCTGGGTCGACCGTACCGGGCGCGAGACACCGGTGGACACGACGTGGAAATTCCGGATGGTCGCGTTCGGGGACAACGCCGGATGGGCGCTTTCGCCGGACGGCACTCGGCTGGCCATCGGCCTTTCCAGTGGCTCGGACGATGACATCTGGGTCAAGCGGCTGCCGGCCGGGCCGCTGTCGCGGGTTTCGCTGGACAGCGCGGCCGAGTTCCGGCCGCGATGGATGCCCGATGGCCGCTCGCTCAGCTTTATCTCGAACCGCGTGGTGGCGGGCCTCGATGCGCCTGGCGTGCAACCCGCGCACCTGTACCGCCACGCAGCGGACGGCACCGGCTCCGATTCGATGCTGCTGTCGAACTCGCACATTTCCAGCATCTTCGAGGCGGCCTGGTCGCGCGACGAACAGTGGTTGGTGCTCCGCGCGGGCGGGGTCGTCGATCAGACCGGCGGCCGCGACATCAGCGTCCTTCGGCTCGGCGTGGATTCCATTCCAGCGCCGCTTCTTGCCAGCCCTCAGTTCGACGAATCCGCCGCTGCGCTTTCGCCGGATGGTCGCTGGATCGCGTATCAATCGGATGAGTCGGGGAGGTTCGAGATATATCTCCGCCCGTTCCCCGGCGTGGACGCGGGCAAGCGGCAGATCTCGGTCAACGGTGGCATCGCGCCACTCTGGTCGCCCGGCGGGCGGGAGCTGTTCTACGTAAACGGCAATCGAGACATGATCAGCGTGTCGGTGGCCCCGGGGCCGGAGCTGAGCGACGGGACCGTATTGTTCCACCTGAACGATCTGCTGTACCTGAAGCTGACGGAGAACTACACCCCGTTCGACGTCAGCGCCGACGGCCGGTTCATCATGGCGCGCCGCATTGCCACGCGCGCGGCGGCGGCGCAGCCGCTGATCGTGGCGGAGAACTGGTTCGAGGAGCTCGAGGCGCGGATGCGGCGGTAGGGAGGGAAGGGAGTTGGCGAGCGACGGCCGTTGCCGGAGACGGCGGTCCGCATTTTCCGAGGCGTGGAAGGGAAGGACTGGACACTCTGGCGCGGCGGCCGCATGAGCCGTACTATCGCGTACGCATTCGTTCCACCGGTGCCATCCCACAAATGCAGGCCCACTGAAAGAAGGTGCCAGATGCAACGCAATACGGTTTCCGCCGTGCTCGCGGTGGCGCTTTGTGCCGCGCTCGCCGCAGGTTGTCAAACGGATACCATCACCAACACGGGGCCCAGCCTCGGGGTCGGCGCGGCGGCGCACGGCTCGGCGCCAGCGTCGGCGACGGTGAACGCCGAACTCGCCCAGCTTCGACGCCTCACTGCACCGTACCACAACGTCGACAAGGCGGTGGCCGCCGGCTACGCAATCGAGGCGCAGTGCGTGAGCCACCCGACACTCGGGGCGATGGGCCATCACGCAGTGAATGCCGTGCTTCGCGATGACGCAGAAATCACTCTGCTCAAGCCGGATGTGCTGCTCTACGAAAAGAAGCCGAACGGCGAGTACCGGCTGACCGGAGTTGAGTATTTCGTGCTGAAGTCCACCTGGGACGCCGCCCACGGCGGCGCGACCGCGGCGCCGCCCACCCTGTTCGGGGCGAACCTTCCGCTCGGCAACCATCCGCCGTTCGGGCCGCATTACGAGCTGCATGTGTGGATCTTCAAGCACAACCCAAGTGGGATGTTCGCGCCATGGAACCCCACGGTGAGCTGCCCCTAGGCAAGGGTCGGCCGCGCGCGAGGCCCGTGCCGGAAGGCGCGGGCTATCGCCGGGTCCGGCCAACCTATCCCAGCGTGACCTCCACCTCCCGCCGCACCCCGTCGTCGACCAATTCCACCTTTCCGCCCTCCACGAGCGTGCCCGCAACGCGGACCGATCGAACACCGCTGCTGGCATGCGCCGGGTTCCGCACCGTGATCGCGTAGACGGTTCGGCCGAATCGGTACTCGATGGTGAACCCATCCCACTCGTGCGGCACGCACGGCTCGAACGTCAGCGTATTTCCTACCTTCCGAACGCCGAGTATTCCCTCGACTGCCACACGATACATCCAGCTCGCCGAGCCGGTGTACCAGGTCCACCCGCCGCGCCCGACGTGATCGGTCGCGGTGTACACATCCGCCGCCACGACGTAGGGCTCGACCTTGTACGTCGCGACGCCCTCCGGCGTGCTCGCATGCGTCAACGGATTCAGCATCTGGAACAGCTCGAACGCGCGGTCGCCTTCGCCGCGCATTGCCGTCGCCAAGACTGCCCAGAGCGCGGCATGGGTATACTGCGCGCCATTTTCCCGGACGCCCGGCACGTAACCCATGATGTACCCGGGGTTGTGCGCCATCCGATCGAACGGCGGCGTGAGCAACATGATCAGCCGCGCATCGTTCCGCACGAGATGCTGCTCGAGCGAGGCCATGGCCCGGCTCGCCCGATCGGCCGGCGCCGCCCCCGAGAGCACCGCCCAGCTCTGCGCCAGCGAGTCGATTTGGCATTCCTCCGCCTCGTGCGTGCCGAGCGGCGTGCCGTCGTCGAA
>JBDTQV010000163.1:0-5096 GCA_039932015.1 Gemmatimonadota bacterium
TGACGGGCAACGTGGAGCTGCCGGCGGGGGTGGAGATGGTGATGCCGGGCGACAATATCCAGATGACGATCGAGCTGATCATCCCGATCGCCATGGACGAGGGGCTGCGCTTCGCGATCCGCGAAGGCGGCCGCACCGTCGGCGCCGGCGTCGTCACCAAGATTCTCAAGTAAAAAGGAACCACCGTGCCACGCGATAAAGTGATTCTCGAGTGCACCGAGTGCAAGAGCCGTAACTTCTTTACCGATAAGAACAAGCGGAAGCACCCGGAGCGCGTCGAGCGGCGGAAGTATTGCCCGCAGTGCGACCAGCACCGCGCGCACAAAGAATCGAAGTAGTCGATGGCTGACAGCAGTGCGCCCCTGGCCGATGAGGCCAAGGCGCCGAACGCGATCGAGCGCAGCGGGGACTTTCTCACCGCCGTGCGCGGCGAGATGCGTAAGGTCACGTGGCCCACGCGCGAGGAGCTGACCAAGGCCACGCGTATGATCGTGATGCTTTCGCTGTTTCTCGGCGTCACGATCGGCCTGCTCGACTGGATGCTCCAGAAGGTGCTGGTCGATGGCGTCGCACGACTGGCACGGTGATGGATTACCGCTGGTACGCGATCCAGACGACTGCCGGGCACGAGAACAAGGTTCGCAATCTGCTCCAGCAGCGGATTGCCGACGATCCGCGGCCGGTTGAGAGCAAGCTGGTGCGCCAGGCGCTGGTCCCGGTCCAGGAAGTGATCGAGATCAAGAACGGCAAGAAGGTCAACGTCGAGCGGAAGCTGTATCCGGGCTACGTGCTCGTCGAGATGGCGATGGGGCAGGAGGCGTTGCACCTCGTCAACAGCATCCAGGGCGTGATCAAGTTCGTAGGCACCGGCCGGTTGCCGCAGCCGCTCCGCCAGGATGAAGTGAATCGCCTCCTCGGCATTGCCGAAGAGGTGGCTGACGCGGAGCCGAAGGAAGAGATCCCGTTCATGGTCGGCCAGGTGGTCGAGATCACGGAAGGGCCGTTCTCCGACTTCAGCGGAACCGTGGAAGAGGTGTTGGGCGACAAGGGCAAGGTTCGCGTCACCGTGAGCCTGTTCGGGCGCCCGACGGCAGTGGAGCTGGATTACCTCCAGCTTCGCGGGCACTAGCGCCCGCCCCCGCGACCGCGCGGGTCATCGCGGCAGGCGCGACCGTCAGGGAGCGTCCCGAGCGAATATCGCGAGGGAACTCGGCGGCCGAGAACCGTTAGAGGAGTGAAATGGCAAAAAAGATCACCGCAATGGTGAAGCTCCAGTGTCCCGCGGGGGCCGCCAATCCGGCGCCGCCGGTGGGCACGGCGCTGGGACCCCATGGTGTGAACATCATGGAGTTCTGCAAGCAGTTCAACGCACGGACCCAGAGCCAGAGTGGCATGGTGATTCCCGTGGTCGTGACGATCTTCGCCGATCGTACGTTCACGTTCATCACCAAGACCCCGCCGGCGCCGAACCTTCTGCTCAAGGAAGCCGGTGTCGACAAGGGCAGTGCCTCGCCCAACCGCAACAAGGTCGGCAAGGTGAGCTCGGCGCAGGTCCGGAAGATTGCCGAGATCAAGATGCAGGATCTCAACGCGTCGGACATCGACAGCGCGATGCGCATGATCGCCGGTACTGCGCGCTCGATGGGCCTCGAGGTCATCGACTGATGGCCGCCAACGGAAAGCGCTTCCGTACCGCCGCCGCCACGGTAGACCGTGCGCGTGAGTTCCCGGTACAGGCAGCCGTCGAGTTGGTGAAGGGCGCCGCGTTCGCGAAGTTCGACGAGACCGTCGACGTCGCCGTGCGCCTGGGCGTCGATCCGCGTCACGCCGACCAGGTCGTTCGCGGCACTGTCGTGCTGCCGCACGGTACCGGCAAGTCGGTCCGCGTGCTCGTCGTCACTCAGGGTGACCGCGTGCGCGAGGCGGAAGCCGCGGGTGCGGACTTCGTCGGTGTCGAGTACATCCAGAAGCTCAAGGACGGCTGGCTCGAGTGCGATGTGATCGTCGCGACGCCGGACGTCATGGGCCAGCTCGGTACCCTTGGCCGCATTCTCGGTCCGCGCGGCCTCATGCCGAATCCGAAGGCCGGCACCGTGACGATGGACGTTGCGAAGGCAGTCAAGGAGATCAAGGCCGGCAAGATCGAGTTCCGGGTCGACAAGACCGGCAACGTGCACGCCCCCATCGGCAAGGTGTCGTTTACGGCGCCGCAGCTCGCCGACAACGTGCAGGCGTTCATGGAGACCATCGTCCGCGCCAAGCCGGCTGCGGCCAAGGGCACCTACATCCGCTCGGCCACGATCTCCAGCACCATGGGGCCCGGGGTCAAGCTGGACACGGCGGGGTACCGATGAGCAAGACCGACCGACAGACCGAGGTCGAGAGCCTGACCGAGCAGTTGAAGGCATCTCCCAACGTCTACGTGACCGACTTCAGCGGGCTGAACGTGCTGCGGATGACCGAGTTCCGCCGCCGCATCCGGGCCGCCGGCGTGCAATACGTCGTGGTGAAGAACACGCTGGCGCAGCGCGCGCTCGCGGCCAACAACATCACCGTGCTCGACGAGCATCTGGCCGGGCCCACCGGGCTCGTGCTGTCGAAGGATCCCCTGGCCGCGGCCAAGGTCATCTTCGACTTCGCGAAGGAGTTCGAGAAGCCGACCGTCAAGGGCGGCTACGTGGACGGCAAGGCGGTTGCACCGGCTTACGTGAAGCGGCTGGGCGAGATCCCGTCGCGCGAAGTGCTCCTCGGCCAGCTCGCCGGGACGATGAACAACATTCTGTACGCGATGGTCGCCTCGCTCGAGGCCCTTCGGGATCAGCGCAGCACGAGCGGCGCAGACGCCGCCGCTACCTCTTAACGTGACGGAGATTCGGACAATGGCAACCACTACGCTGAGCAACGAAGAGATCCTCGACGCGATCGGAACCAAGACCGTCGTGGAGCTCGCCGACCTCATCGAAGCGTTCAAGACGAAGTTCAACGTGACCGTTTCGGCTGCACCGGCCGGCGGCGCGGGCGGCGGTGCGGCGGCTCCGGTGGCGGAAGAGAAGACCGAGTTCGCGGTCGTTCTCAAGGCCGGCGGCCCGAAAAAGATCCAGGTCATCAAGGTCGTGCGCGAGATCACGAGCCTGGGTCTCAAGGAAGCGAAGGACGCCGTGGACAACGTGCCGAGCACCATCAAGGAAGGCATTTCCAAGGCCGAGGCCGAGGAGCTCAAGAAGAAGCTGGAGGACCAGGGTGCAGAAGTCGAACTGAAGTAGCGCGAAGCGCTATCCCGAACCGGGGCGTCGCCCCGGCGAGGGATCCTGCGGCTTCAACCTATTTCAGCGAGACGCATGCACGCTCGACGCTTTCGTCCATTCCGCAGTACCTGCCGAGCCCCAGGCCACCCCACCCTCCGGTGGGGGATCCGTGCTGGGGCCATTTGTAGTGTTTGTGAGAGCGAGTGATTCGATGACGCAGACCCGACCGGTGATCACGTTCACCAAGCGCGAGGGCGGCATGCCAATGCCGAACCTCCTCGACATTCAGACCGCGGCGTTCCAGACGCTGCTCGTGCCCGACGACATCGACGGCGCGCGGCAGGACGTCTCGCTCGAGCGCGTCTTCCGCGATCTGTTCCCGATCTCGGATGTGAACGGCAAGTACAGCCTCGACTTCCTCAAGTACTCGCTCGGTGAGCCGAAGTACACCGTCGAGGAGTGCATCGAGCGCGACATGACGTACGCCGCCCCGCTCAAGGCCACGCTGCAGCTGGTGGTCTTCGAAGAGGTCGACGGCGAGAAGCGGCCGAAGAACATCATCGAGAAGGAAGTCTACCTGGGCGAGCTGCCCATCATGACACCGCTCGGGACGTTCGTCATCAACGGCGCCGAGCGCGTGGTGGTGAGCCAGCTGCACCGCTCGCCGGGCGTCGTGTTCGAGGAGGATACGCACCCCAACGGCCAGCGGCTGTTCAGCGCGCGCATCATCCCGTTCCGCGGCTCGTGGGTCGAGTTCACGATCGACATTCACGACGTGATCTACGTCCATATCGACAAGAAGAAAAAGTTTCCGGCGACGGCACTGCTGCGCGCGTTTGGCCACGGGAACAACGCCGACATCCTCAAGCTCTTTTTCGCCACGAAGGACCTGAACATCACCGGCAAGCTCGAAGGCCGGCAGGAGCGGCGCGAGGTCGTCGGCTCGATTCTGGCAGAGGACGTGCCGAATCCGGAAGACAAGGCCGGCGCGCCGTTGGGCGTCGTGGGCGACGAGCTCACCCAGGAGCGCATCAACGAGATGCGGCCGGTGGGTATCAAGACCGTAAAGGTGTTCGCCAGCTACACGACGCTCGACCTGCGTGACGAGGAGCAGCCCACCTCCAATCGCGACCGGCACAATCACGTGCTGGCGTTCGACGTGGCCGATCCCGAGACGGGTGAGGTCGTCGCCAATCGCGGCGCCGAGCTGACGGATGCGCTCCGGAAGCGGCTGCTCAAGGGCGGTGTGCAGAAGATCGAAGTGCTCCTGGCGCATGGCCGCTCGGAGTCGCCGCTGATCAAGAACACGCTCGCCAAGGATCCGACGCACTCGGAAGCCGAGGCGCTCGAGCAGATCTACGCGCTGCTCCGTCCGGGCGACGCGCCGAACCTGGAGACCGCGCGCCAACAGCTGCAGCGCCTGTTCTTCAATCCCAAGCGCTACGATCTCGGTCGCGTGGGCCGCTACAAGATCAACCAGCGGCTCAAGACGAAGACCGATCCGAACCACACGGTCCTCACCGAAGAGGATTTCGTCGCGATCATCCGCTACCTGATCGACCTGCACGACGGGCGCGGCTTTACCGACGACATCGATCACCTTGGCAATCGCCGGATCCGGTCGGTGGGCGAGCTGATCGCCAACCAGTTCTCGGTTGGTCTCTCGCGCATGGCGCGCCTGGTCAAGGAGCGGATGAGCATCAACTCGGATCCCGAGAAGATCTCGCTCGACGACCTGGTCAACGCGCGCACCGTCTCGGCCGTCATCCAGGCGTTCTTCGGGAGCTCGCAGCTCTCGCAGTTCATGGACCAGACGAACCCGCTCGCGGAGCTCACGAACAAGCGCCGCCT
>JBDTQV010000164.1:0-5087 GCA_039932015.1 Gemmatimonadota bacterium
GGCCTGCTCGCCACCTGCCGCGCGGACGGGCCTCAGTCGGAAATCCATCTCGTGGAGCACGCGGCGATCGCGTGGAATGGACCGCTCGTCGCCTGGGCCGGCGCCGAGGCCGATGTTCCTGAGGCATACCGCGTCGCCGACGTCGAAGACGCTGGCGGATGCCTCGTGGTGCCGGGACTCGTCGACTGCCATACCCACCTCGCGTTCGGAGGCTGGCGCGCGGATGAATTCGCGCAACGCGCACTCGGTGTGAGCTACCTGGAGATTGCGAAGGCGGGCGGCGGGATCGCCTCGACGATGCGCCGTACGCGTGCCGCGTCGCCGGATGAGTTGTTCCAACGCTGCGAGGGGTTCCTCGCCGAGATGGCTGCGCTCGGCGTCACGACGGTCGAGTGCAAGAGCGGATATGGACTGGACGTCCCCAACGAGCTGAAGCTGCTCGAGGTCTACCGCCGCTTGGCTCGTGCGAGTGCGCTGACGATCGTGCCGACGTTTCTGGGCGCCCACATCGTGCCGCCGGAGCATTGCGAAAATCGCGAGCGGTACGTCACCCTGCTCATCGACGAGCTGATTCCGGCAATCGCCCGTGAGGGTCTGGCTCGCTGCTGCGACGTGTTCTTGGAGGACACTGCATTCAGCATCGACGAAGCGCGACGCATTCTGCTCGCCGGGAAGGCCGCGGGTCTCGCACCCAAGCTGCACGCCGATCAGCTCAGCGACGGCGGCGGAGCAGCACTCGCCGCTGAAGTGGGCGCCGTCTCGGCGGATCATCTCGAGTATGTATCGGACGCGGGCGTCGCCCGGTTGCGGGACGCCGGCGTCGTCGCGGTAAGCTTGCCGCTCGCGACGCTGTATCTCCGCCAGCCGCCGATGCCGGCGCGCCGGCTCATCGATGCCGGTGTCCGGGTCGCCGTCGCCACCGACTTCAATCCCGGCTCGGCGCCGAGTTATCACCTGCCGCTCGCCATGACGCTGGCGTGCACGCTGCAGCGCATGACCCCGGCGGAGGCATTGAAGGGCGCCACCAGCATCGCCGCGGCCGCACTTGGTCTCGCGGCGACGCACGGCTCGCTCGAGCCCGGCAAACGGACCGATCTGGCGATCATCGACGCAGAGAGCGTGGATCAATGGCTCTACCACTTCCGCCCGAACGCGTGTGTGAGGACGGTGGCGGGCGGCACGACGGTGTGGGCGGCATGACGTGACCGGCGATCCGCGGATCGGTGACCTGCTGGGGCGCGCGCCCGGCGAACCGCGCGCCGTTCTCATAGGCTTTCCATCGGACGAGGGTGTCCGGCGGAACGGCGGGCGGACCGGGGCCGCCGACGGGCCGCGTGCGCTGCGTCAGGCCCTCTCGCGCCTGACGCCGGACGCCGATCGGACCGACGCATTCGTCGCGCTGATCGAGCAGACGCGCGATCTTGGCGACGTGCCGGTCACCGGCGATGTCGAGGCCGACCAGGAATTGCTCGCGACGATCGTAGCTCCGCAACTCCAGGCCGGCCGTTTCGTCATCGTGCTGGGCGGTGGCCACGAGACTTCGTTCGGACACTTTTTGGGTCACGCGGCGCTCGGGCGAGCGGTGCACGTGCTGAACTGGGATGCACATGCTGATGTACGTGAGCCGCGGGAAGGACGCGCGCACTCCGGGTCGCCCTTTCGGCAGGCGGTGCTGCACCCGTCGGGCCTCTGCGCCAGCTACAACGTCGCCGGACTGCAGCCGCACTCGGTGGCGACGCCGCACCTGGCGTTCGTACGGACGCACGGACGCGCGGTGTTCCGGCACGACGTTGGGGTGGAGTCGCTTCCGGCCATCTACGGAATGCTGAGCGGCCGCTCGTTCGTGTCCTTCGACATCGATGCCGTCGATCAGGCGTACGCGCCGGGCGTGAGTGCGCCGGCGACCAACGGGCTGCCGGTGGCGGTCTGGCTCGAGGCGGCCTTCCTGGCCGGTCGCGACGAACGCGTTCTCTCCGCCGACATCGTCGAGCTCTGCCCGGCGCACGATCGAGATGGCCAGACCGCGCGACTTGCGGCTCTGACGGTCTGGCAGTTGTTGCGCGGAATCGCCGCGCGTCCTGAACACATTGCGACTCACATCGAACCGGAGGCGCCGTGACAGATCGAGTTCGAAAACATGGAATTCGCGTGGCCGTCGTTATGCTGGCGGTCCTGGCGGCGTGCGCGGTTCCGGATGCGGGACCGTACGCGGGTCAGTGGACGCGAACAGTGGACAGCATGGGCGTGACCCATCTGACGATCGAGAAGGCAGCACGCGTGGCGATCCGTTTCGAGCATCCGCCGGCGGGTACGTCAGCCGAGATGAAGGGGCCCGGCAGCTTTCGTGGCGACACACTGACGTTCAGCGGCGCCCCCTGCGAGCGGGGCGCGGCGCGCTACGTTCTGGCGGTGAACGCGAGCGAGCTCACGGTTTCTCCGCTCGGCGCCGACGGGTGCGTTTCTCGGCGGATGGCGCTCGTGGGGGTGTGGAAGCGGGACTGACGCCAACGGACGATTAGCGGGTCAAAGCGCCGGCCACTGCTGGCTCACGCAGTGGAATGCCCCCAGGCCCCATACGAGATCAGTGCAGTCGATGCCGACGATGCGGCGGGTGGGAAATAGCATCTGCAGGGTCTCGTTGGCAGCGGTATCGTGCTCGGGATCGTATGTCGGCAGCAGGACGATGCCGTTCGCGATGTAGAAGTTGGCGTAGCTCGCCGGCAGCCGTTGTCCATCGTGCTCGAGCGGACGGGGCATCGGAAGTGTGACGACCCGGAGCGGCTCACCGTCTTGATCGCGCATTTCTCGAAGCCGCGCGAGGTTGTCGCGGAGCGGCTCGAAGTTCGGATCGCGCGGATCGTTTTCGACGACGGTGACGACGGTGCTCGCGTCGGTGAAACGCGTGAGGTCGTCGACGTGCCCGTCGGTGTCATCGCCGAGGATCCCGTCGCCCAGCCAGAGAATGTTGGTCACGCCGAGATAATCGCGCAGGCAGCGTTCGATCTCGCTGCGCCCGAGTGACGGGTTGCGGTTGGGATTGAGCAGGCACGACTCGGTGGTGAGCAGCGTGCCGCGGCCGTTCACGTCGAGCGATCCCCCCTCCATGATGATGCCCGGCGCGAACACCGGCAGCCCAAGTTCGGCGGCGATCCGCGTCGGCACCACGTCGTCGGCGTCGAACGGCGGATACTTCCGCCCCCACGCGTTGAATCCCCAGTCGATGATCGCTTCTTCGCGCCGCCCGTCCCGGTCTCGCTGGACGAAGATCGGGCCGTGGTCGCGGCACCAGGCGTCGTTGGTCGGATTGTGATGGAAGAAGACGCGCGCGGCGGGAACACCTGAGTCGCGAAGCAGGGAAGCGACGAGCGCCTCCATCTCCGCGCCGGCGACATTGATGTGCACTTCCTCGTGCGCGGCCAGCTCGCGGACCATGCGCGCGAAGATCGCGGGGACCGGCTCGAACTTGCCGGGCCACGACGCTTCCTTGTGCGGCCAGCTCAGCCAGGTGCCACGATGCGGCGCCCACTCGGCGGGCATCCGGTAACCGAGTGTGGCCGGGGTCGCGCTCAATCGTCGATGTAGCGGCGCGTGAGATCCTGGTACGCGTCGATGCGGCGATCGCGCAGGAATGGCCAGTGCGTGCGGCTCACGTCGACCTTGCCCAGGTCGCATTCGGCGATGAGCACTTCTTCGCCCTCGCCGGCCTTCACCAGAATCTGTCCGCCCGGATCCGCGACGAAGCTGCCTCCCCAGAACTCGATGCCGCCATCGGACGCGCCCTCGTGGCCCACGCGGTTGACCGCACACACGAACACGCCGTTGGCGATTGCGTGGCTTCGCTGGATGGTCTCCCAAGCGGCCTGCTGCTGCGCACCGTGCTCCGCCTTCTCGGGCGGAAGCCAGCCGATCGCCGTCGGGTAAAACAGAATCTGCGCACCGCTCAGCGCGGTGAGGCGCGCGGCCTCCGGATACCACTGGTCCCAGCAGATCAGCACGCCGATGCGACCGTAGCGTGTGTCCCAGCTGCGGAAGCCGAGGTCGCCCGGCGTGAAGTAGAACTTCTCATAGAACTGCGGATCGTCCGGGACATGCATCTTCCGGTACTTGCCGAGGTACGTACCGTCGGCGTCGATCACCGCAGCCGTGTTGTGATAGAGTCCCTCGGCACGCCGTTCGAACAGCGACGCGACGATGACGACCTCGAGCTCCTCAGCGACGCGCGCGAGGCGCTCGGTGCTCGGGCCCGGGATCGCCTCCGCGAGCGCAAAATGCGCGTGGTCCTCGGTCTGGCAGAAGTACTGGCTCCGGAAGAGCTCCTGAAGGCAGACGATCTGCGCGCCCTTCGCCGCGGCCGCGCGTACGCCGGCGATGGCCTTGTCGAGGTTCTCTGCCGGATCGGTCGAAGACCGCATCTGGACGAGACCGAGCGTGACCTTGTTGCGCGGGGATTCAGTCATGGCAGCCATAACGGAAAAGGTAACGGCGCTGTTCCCGGGTCGCACGCGGGCGCGAGTGGCTGCCGCTGCGCGCGTGGGGCGAGACAGTGTCAGGGTTCGATGGCGATCCGGACGGTTGCGCTGCCGGACTCCACCGGCCACCGAAGGGTGACCGATTCGCCCTGGACCGTTCGGTCGAGTCCGCGCTCCGATTTGGCGATCGTCTCGACCGGGTGCCGCCAGATCTCGGCCTCTGGAGCGGAGCTGACCGAGACCGGCCGGAAGAGCGACAGCTCGACGGTGAACCAATCGCCTGCTGCACTGGCGTGCGGGTCCCACTCGTATCGAACACTGAAGCTCCCGTCCGGCTCGAAGCGAATCCGCTTTCCGAGCACGCTGCCGTCGCTCGCGATGCCCTGGAAACGGATTTCGACCGCGGCCGAACTGCGGACAATCTGATAGCTGAATCCGATGCGCGTCCAGCTACGAGTCACCCCATATGTGCCGCGCGCGTACTGCTCGAGCGAGAGCGACCCTGGGACAATTCGCTCGCGGAGCAGCGCGCGCTCATCGGCGTCCACCGGTGGAAGCTCGTCGAGGCGAATCCCCTCTTCGATGTCGTGGATGCTGGGCGCACCGTCACCGCCACCG
>JBDTQV010000165.1:0-5086 GCA_039932015.1 Gemmatimonadota bacterium
AGCACGTCGTGCGCGAGGCAGAACCCCCAGCTTCGATCGTAGTAAGACGTGCGATATGGCACGAGCGACGGATGCTCGGGCAGTGAGTGCAGGTGCGGCCGCAGCTCGGCGAGCGTCATCCGCTCCCGCACCGGCACGCTGTAGCCGACGACGTGCAGGTTGCACTCCGCAAAATCGACGACCCGTTTCCCGCTCGCGTCGGCAATCCAGGCCTCGCGGATGTTCCATTCCGGCGGCACGGTCCAGTCGAGCACCTGGGTCCCGCTCGGCACCTCGTGTACCGTGAGCGGGACCCGCTCGCCGATGATCTCGAGCGTCTGGCGGAACCCATTGCCGGTGATGCTTCGGCAGATGGGGTATGCGCGTTCGGCAAAGGCGTGCAGCTGCGCACCGATCGCACCGGCGTCGAGCGACGCCTCCAGCGCCGCCAGCGTCACGATGCGGGCTTGACCCAGAACAGGTCGCGGTCGATCTGTCCGCTGCCGATGAGGTATTCGAGCTGTTTCAGCCGCGTGTAGGGGCGGCTCTCGAAGGTTTCGCGTGTGATGCCGGCGCCTTCGAATACCGCTCTAAGTTGCTGCGCGCCCGCCGCCGCATCGTGGTGACAGCGAAACGCCGGCATGTGCTCGCGAATCTTGGCGAACGACACGCGATAGCTGCGATTGTCTCCGGCATTGCTGCCGAGGGTGAGCTCGCAGCCGGGAAAGGTGTCTGCGACGATCTGCGCAATCTCGCGGACCCGATAATTGGCCGCGTCGTCACCCACGTTGAAGATCTCGGCGTGCACGGCCTCGCGCGGCGCATCGAGCACACAGGCGACCGCCTCGCAGATATCGAGCACGTGCACCAGCGGCCGCCAGGGCGTGCCGTCGCTCGTCATCGCGATCCGGCCGGTGGTCCAGGCGAGGCCGGACAGATTGTTGAGCACGATGTCGAACCGCATGCGCGGCGACGGGCCAAACGCGGTCGCATTCCGCAGAAACGTGGGCGTAAAATCCGCCGAAGCGAGCGCCGTGACATCGCGCTCGACCAGCGCCTTGCACTCGGCGTACGCCGTCTGCGGGTTGGGCTCGGAGCGCTCGGTCTTGTGCTCGTCGGTGCCGATGCCATACACGCTGCACGACGAGGTGTAAACGAACCGGGCAACGCCGGCCTCGCGTGCGAGCCGCGCCAGACGCGTGCTGGCTTCGTGGTTGATGCGGAATGTGATTGTCGGATTGAGCTGGCCCAGCGGGTCGTTGGACAGCTCGGCCAGATGCACCACGGCGTCGATGCCTCGCAGATCGTCGAGCTCGATGTTCCGGATGTCTTTCGCAACGGATGTCATCACCGGCACGTCCGCATCGTACAGCCAGCCGTCGCGGTAAAACCCGGTGTCGAGCCCGCGCACTTCGTGCCCGCGCGCGGCGAGGTAGGGCGCCATCATCACGCCGATGTAGCCATCAGTTCCGGTCAGCAGAACCTTCATGCGATCAATCCTTCCAGATTTTCCAGGGTGCGGCCCCTGATTTCCAGTGGTCCTCGAGCACGTTCCTGTCGCGCAGCGTGTCCATCGGCTGCCAGAAGCCGCCGTGGCGGAACGCGGCAAGCTGGCCATCGTGCGCCAGGCGTTCCATGGGCTCGCGCTCCCAGGTGGTCGCGTCGTTGGCGATGTAATCGATGGCCGCGGGCTCGATGACGAAGAAGCCGCCGTTCACCCAGGACGTCGGGTGCGCGGCCGTTGGGTGCGCCGAAGTCCCAGGTCCGTCGGCCGCGGGCTTTTCGTGAAATTCGGAGACCTTGGCGTCGGCCGGCCCGAGCGTGAATACCCCGAATCGCCCGGGTGGCTGCACGGCGGTCATGGTCGCCAGCACGCCCTGCTCGCGATGGAATGCGATGAGCGCACCGATGTCGACGTCGCTCACGCCGTCGCCGTAGGTGCAGCAGAAGGTCTCATCGCCGAGGAACTCGCGTACCCGCCGGATCCGTCCGCCGGTGAGGCTCGCCTCGCCGGTGTCCACAATGGTGACGCGCCACGGCTCGGCCGCACTCCGGTGGGTCTCGACGGTGCCGGTGCGCATGTCGAAGGTCACATCGGAGGAATGCAGCGCGTAATTGGCGAAATACTCCTTGATCATCGCGCCCTTGTAGCCCGCGGCAATCACGAAGTCGTTCAGCCCGTAGTGCGAGTACGCCTTCATGATGTGCCAGAGAATCGGCCGGCCGCCAATCTCGACCATCGGCTTGGGGCGGACGGCGCTCTCCTCGCTGATGCGCGTGCCGAAGCCGCCGGCGAGTATGACGACTTTCACGATGCGGATGCCAGCGACGGCGCGGGTTCCCACACGCGCGGCTCGGGAATGGGCGTCACGAAACGGCCGCCCCATTCGCCGATGAACGCCATCTGCTCCACGATCTCCTCGCGAAGATTCCACGGAAGGATCAGCACGTAATCAGGCCGCGTCTCGCGAATGCGTTCGGGGCCGTGAATCGGGATGTGCGTCCCGGGCAGGAAGCGTCCCTGCTTGTGCGGGCTTCGGTCGACCGTGTAGTCGATGAAGTCGCCACGGACACCGCAGTAGTTGAGCAGCGTGTTGCCCTTGGCCGGTGCGCCGTAGCCGACAACCGTCTGCCCCGCTTCCTTCGCCTCGATCAGAAAGCGCAGCAGGTGGCGCTTCGTCTCTCGCACCTGCGCGCCAAAATCCGCGTAGGTCTCGAGGCGGTCGAGCCCGGCCTTCCGCTCCTTCTCGCGCAGCCGCTCGACGCGTTCGGTCACCGCCGGCGCACCGGCCTGAGCGTGACGCCCGAAGATGCGGAGCGAGCCCCCGTGGGTCGGCAGCTCTTCCACGTCGAACAGGGTGAGTCCGTGCGCAGCGAACACCTTTTCCACGGTCAGGAACGAAAAGTACGAGAAATGCTCATGATAGATCGTATCGAACTGGCTCTCCGCCATGAGGCGGAGCAGGTGGGGAAACTCCATCGTCAGGATGCCGCCGGGCTTGAGCGCGATGCGCATTCCCTCGACGAAGTCGTTCAGATCCGGCACATGTGCCAGAACGTTGTTGCCGAGGAGGAGGTCGGCGGACTCGCCGTCAGCGACGAGCTGCCGAGCAGTCTCGGTGCCGAAGAAGGCCACCCGCGAGCGGATGCCCTTCTCCTCCGCGACCGCGGCGACGTTCGCCGCCGGCTCGATGCCGAGCACCGGCACGCCACGTTCGGCAAAATACTGGAGCAGGTATCCGTCGTTGCTCGCAATTTCGACGACCCGGCTGCTGCTGTCGAAGCCGAATCGCTCGACCATCATGGCGGTATAGTCGCGGGCGTGCCGGAGCCAGGAATCGGAATAAGACGAGAAATACGCATAGTCGCTGAAGATTCCGTCGGGCGTCTCGAACGCTTCGAGCTGTACCAGCAGACATGCAGAACAGACCCAGGCGTGCAGCGGAAAGAACAGCTCGCCCGCATTGCACTCGGCGGCGGTGAGATACGAATTGGCCAGCGGTGACATGCCGAGGTCGACGACGGTACTGCGGAGCGGAGTGGAGCAGAAGCGGCAGGACGGCATCAGGCGCACCGGCGTGGATCGTGAGTGAGGTTCGCGTCGGTCAATCGCGCGACACAAAGCAAGGTTCCTGCCACCCGAAGGATAGCGGTTCCCTGCGCCTCAGGCCGCACTCTCCGCCTCAGGCGGCACTGGGGTGTCCGCATGTAGTGGCAGGCCCACACGCAGGACGCGACCGATCAGGCGTTTCCGACTTCGCGCGCGATCGATTCGCCCAGCGCCTTGAGCGCCTCGGGGCCGTAGAAGAGGTGAATGTATTTGGCTTGCGCCGCGGACAGCCGCCGGACCGCCCAGGACAGGTGTACGAAGTGCGGCTCCTGCGGTGCCACGAGCGGCTCCATGCCGCACTCGGCTGGCAGCGAGTTGCCCTTCCGCGTGTTGCAGGTGCTGCACGCCGTGACCACGTTGGTCCACTCGTTGCCGCCGCCGCGAGAGATCGGAATCAGGTGATCGCGCGTGAGGCACTCGCGGTGCCGCAGGTCGAGCTGCGGGCGGTGGCAGTACTGGCAGCGGTAGTGATCGCGGGCAAAGAGGAAAGTGTTGGTGACCTGGCGGCGGAAGCGGCGGGGAACGTGCACGAACTTGACGAGGCGAATGATGGCGGGTTTGGGCAGCGTCAGGCGTTCACTTCGTATGACGTCGCCGTCATCCGAAGACTCGACGATCTCGGCCTTGCCCTCGATGACGAGGCGCAGGGCGCGACGTATCGGGACCATGGTCAGAGGCTCGAACGACGCGTTGAGCGCCAAGCACCGCACGGAGTTCTCCTTGGGAAAATGCACCGCCAGAGAAATCGTAACGGGCGGAGGCGGCGCCCGGTAGGGGGAGGGTGGAAAAACAAACGCGCCGGCAACCGCCGGCGCGCTGTCTGCTGCAATTGCGTGCTGCCCAGAGATCAGGCCGCGCGGCGACGACGCTTGAAGGCGCCCATGCCGCCCATGCCCACCAAGCCAGTCGCGAGCAGCGACATGGTCATCGGCTCGGGAACGGTCGTGGTCGGACCGCAAACGGCCGTGTTGGCGACACCGCCGGTTACGACGAGTTTCGTTGACGACTCGCAACCCTCGGGCGCGCCGCCCTGGTCGTGAATCGCCAACTGCACATTCGTGAAGTCCGGATTGCCGCTCAGCGTGAAGGTGAACGTCACCGTCTCGAGGTTGTGCAGGCCGTTAGCCGGCGGCGGACTCTGCGCATTGGCGCCGATGACCGGGCTGATGATGCCGGCGCCGCTGAGGCTGTTGGTGCCCTGCTCGAACCGCGTTGGAAGCGACGTCGTGAAGTTCGTCACGGCAAACGTCCCGCCGATGTTCGCCAGGCCGATCGCGGTGAAAACACTACCCGCCTTGCCCGACGTGTTCGTAACGGTGAGGGTGACCACACCGCCGACAAAGCTGACCGAATTGACCGTCGCGCAGGTCTGGAAGGTATTGCCTCCGCAGTACTTCGTGCCGTTGACCAGACTACCGAGGTCTGCGCGGGCGGCCGAAGCCGACACCGCCAGCAGGACCGCGGCACTACCGAGTACTCGCCCAAACATCTTCATAG
>JBDTQV010000166.1:0-5037 GCA_039932015.1 Gemmatimonadota bacterium
GCGCTGTCGACGGCGGAGCGGCGCTGCTTGATGTACCAGCTGGTGTCCACCGCCGCCGGGTCGAGGCGGCCGGTCAGCAGATCGCTACCGTAGTCGAGGTACAACGACGTGAGCCGCAGGTCGAGCGCGGCCAGCTCCTCCATCGTCGTACCGCCCTTCCGATACGCGTTTTCCAGCGCGGTACGCAGTCCCGTCAGATCGTAGTCGCGCATGCGCAGCCCCTGCTCGTCGGCCCGCGTCAGCGCGTCTACCAGGCCGCGCGCCGTTGCACGCGGATGTTCCCGTTGCAGCCAGATCGGCGAGTAACTGCGCTCCTGGTAAATCGCCTGCATCGTTCCCCAGCGTCCGGCGGCGTAGCGCGGCGTCGACTTGGCGGTCACCGCCTGCTCCAGCGCGGACTCCATCTTGTCGCTGTCGAACTTGTGGCAGCCAGCGAGGCCGATGGCGAGGACGGCACCCAGTACAAATCGACGCATTCAGTCACCCGGTTCGAGGACGGGACGCTCAAGGAAAGTACGCGCCTCTGGCGCGATAGCGATCGGGATACTCAACACAAAATGTGCCACGCTTGTGCCCGGCGCGGTGGTCACAGTCACATCGCGGTACGTCCGCTGCACGGAGTGGACACGGAAAGTTGCTATCTTCCGGCTTCATGCCTGCCCCCACCGCGTACCTGATCGTACACTAGCCGCGTGCGAGCCGCCCGTCGCGTCCTCCAGATCGGCGCCATCTTCTGCGTGCTCGCATCGCTGCCGTCGCCGTTGTTCGACCTTGACCGGCACCAGATTCCGAAGGAGTTAGTGCTGCACGTGGTCGCCGGCCTCGCGGCGCTTGCGGCCCTTCGCGGCGCTCGCCGCCTGCCGCTCGCGCTGGTCGACTTCCTCCTCCTGGGCTACCTCGTACTGAGTGCGGCGGCAGCCATTGGAGCCGCCAACCACTGGCTCGCTTTCCGCGCTCTCGCCATTTCCATATCCGGCGCGCTGGTCTTCTGGACGGCGCGCGCCATCGCCCGCGCTGGCCTCGAACGCCCGCTGATGACCGCGTTTGCCGGCGCGGCCGTCATCGGCGCGATCACCGGACTGCTGCAGGCGTACGGCGTGGACTTGCCCATGACCGCCGCGACGCGGGCGCCCGGCGGCACATTCGGCAACCGGAATTTCATGGCGCACCTCGTCGCCATTGCGAGTCCGGTGCTGCTTCTCGTCACGATCGAGACGCGCTCGCGATCACGCGCGGCGCTTGGCGCCGCCGCGGCAGCGCTCGCGGCGGCCGCGCTGCTCCTCTCGCGTTCGCGCGCGGCGTGGCTCGGCGTCGCGGCATCCGCCGCGTTCTTTGCCGTCGAGGGCCTCTGGGCCGGCGGCATCTGGCCTGAGCGCCGCTTTCGGCGGCGCATCGTGCTCGTCGGCGTGGCGATCGTCGGAAGCATCGCGGCGGCGCTTGCACTCCCCAATCGCCTGGACTGGCGCTCGGATTCGCCCTACCTCGAGTCGCTCGCCGGGGTGGCGAACTTCCGGGAAGGAAGCGGCCACGGCCGCCTGATTCAGTACCGGAACACGCTACGAATGGCCAACGCGCACGCGCTTCTTGGCGTCGGCCCCGGCAACTGGCCCGTCGAGTATCCGCTGTACACGACGCCGGGCGACCCGGCGTTCGATGCCGGCGACGTCATGCCCACCAATCCCTGGCCCAGCAGCGACTGGGTCGCGATTGCGGCCGAGCGCGGATTGCCGGCGCTCCTGCTGTTGTTCGCTACCGCCGGTGTCATGGTGTTTGTCGGGTGGCGTCGAGCGCGCCGCGACGCACGGACGGCCGAAGGCCTCGGCGGCCTGGCGCTCGTGTGCACGGTGCTCGCGGCCAGCGTGGTTGGGTCGTTCGATGCCGTGTTGCTCCTGGCAGTGCCGACGCTTTTCGTTTGGGGGTTGCTTGGCGCCCTACTGCCGGCGCAGCGCGAGTTGTTCGTCATCCCGCTCACAGATGCTAGACGGCGTTGGCTCGCGGTCACGATTGCGCTGCTTGCGCTGCTCTTTGCAGGACGCAGTGCGAGCCAGGGTGCCGCCATGCTCGTCGCCGGCGATGGGCGCACCGCACGCAAACTGCAGTGGGCCGCCCGGCTCGATCCGGGAAGCTATCGATTGGAGATGTTGCTGGCGGGTACCGTGAGCCGAGGACAGTGCGCGACAATTCGCACGCACGCCTCGGCGGCGCACGAGCTGTTTCCCTATCACGACGCACCCGCGCGCCTGCTGCGCGGGTGCGGAGTTCGGGTCAGCGTCAGACCCTGACCGGCTGAAACGAGTCAGCCGTTGGGGTTGGGCGGACCCGAATTGCCCGGGTGCGGACTGTTCTCCGGACGATGGCCGTTCTGCAGCTCGCCGCCGGCAGTCTGTTCCT
Source organism: Gemmatimonadota bacterium (assembly GCA_039932015.1). Classification (GTDB taxonomy): domain Bacteria; phylum Gemmatimonadota; class Gemmatimonadetes; order Gemmatimonadales; family GWC2-71-9; genus JAICUF01. The sequence goes on from JBDTQV010000166.1 coordinate 2,392, forward strand.
GGTTGTACTGCGACGGCGTGCCGTAGCGTCCCTGATTCCCGTATTGCGAGGCGCGGCTGTAATTGCTCAGGCCGGATCCCGGATCGTCGTTGACCGGCATCTCGTCGATGGGGACCGGCCGCTGCGACGATCGGGGGTCGCTGTGCACCGCGGGATCGCTCGCATCACTCGCACCTTCGCTCAGCGACTCTCGGCCCTGGCCCAACGGGCGGTGGGCCTCGCTGGAGGGACGGTCGTCATCCGGCGACGCGTGCGCCGGGCCGCGCTCCGTCCAGTTCCCCTGCCCCACGTCGGCCTGCCCGAACGTGTCGACTGCACCGTCGTGCGGTACTCCAGTTCCCGCTCGCCCGCTTTCCCGTCCCGTCTCGACGCGATCGCGCTCCTTGTCTTCACTCATGAAACCCCCGCTGCGTGGTGAGTGGCAGCGGATAATTTACGGTATTCAAGAGTTGGCGACATTGATGTGCGTCACCCTCAGTCCTTTTGCCCGAGCGCCCGTGCGGCCGCACGCCGCACCTCCGGATCGCTGTCCTTCATGGCTGCCAGGAGCGCTTCGGTGGACCCGCCGCCCTCGATCTGGCCGAGCGACCGGATCACGGACCGGCGCACCTCGATGTTCGGATCTTTCGCTGCCGCGGAGAGGGCCGCCACTGACGCCGGGTCTTCCAGCTGCCCCAGTGAGCGAGCGGCCGCCGCGCGGACCTCGGCATCCTGGTCGCGCAGCGCGGCGATCAGGCCGTCCGGTGCGCGATGCAAATCGTCGAGCTGGCCGAGGGACCGCGCTGCCGTCTGCCGGACGTCCACGTCCGTGTCAGTGAGCGCAGCGCCGAGCGGTTGGGCCGCACGCGCGTTCGCGATCTGACCCAGTGCGCGGGCCGCCGCAATTCTCAGCTCCGGGTTGCGATCCTCCAGCGCACGGGCAAGACCGTCGACGGCGCTCGCGTCCTCGATGGAGCCGAGTGCGCGAATCACTTCGAGGCGCACATCATCGCTCGCATCACCCAGCGCCGCCACCAGCTTGCTGGTCGCGCGCGGATCCTCGATCCGGCCGAGGGCCTGCGCCGCAGTTGCGCGTACGTCACCATCCCCGTCCTCGAGCAGAGGAAGCAGCGGCTCGACCGCAGCCTTGTCCTCGATCGAACCCAGGGCCGATGCGGCTGAACGGCGGACCCCCGCGTCGGACGACTTTAGCGCGCCGGTCAGCGCGGGAACGGCGCGTGCGTCCTCGAGGCCGCCGAGCGCGACTGCCGCCATCCGCGCGACGTACGGATCGCGGTCCTTGAGCGCGCTCACCATGGCCGCATAGGACGCGGTGTCCGCTGCTATGCCGAGCGCGAGCAGCGCCGCTTCGCGAACCCGTCCGTCTGGTGACGAGAGCGCGATGCGGAGCTGGGCCATGGCAACGGGCGTCTCGCCGTTGCCGAGCAGGCGGGCCGCCGCGCGGCGCACACACGGATTCGCATCAGCGAGCGTCGCGATGAGTACCGGCACGCCGCGCGCATCCTGCACCGGTGAGGCGTAGACGGCGCGCGCCGCCTCGTCTGCCGCCGTACGCTCGCGCAACGCGCCCATCGCCACGCCGCCGCGACGTGGGCCCCACATGTTGCCGATCTGTTCGGCCGCCATGTCGCAGACGACCGGATCGGCCCGCCCTATCGCCGCCAGGAACGCGACGACCTGCACCGAGTCCGGGCCCGGTCCGCGACGGCCGGCGATCTCCCGCCTCAGCGCACGCGTATTCACCACCACCATGGGCCGTACCACTGGTTTCACATGCACCGGGGGGATGCGTACGCGGATAGTGCCCTGGCCGGTCAGTGCGTACCCACCGCCAGCCATCGCCAGCAGTGCCAGGCCCATTCCGAGTCTCGTCATGATTCGCATATCCTCGCTCCGTCAGCGCTCGCCGAGTGCCGCAGCAGCGGCCCGGCGGACGTCGGCGTCCCTGGACTGCATGGCGCCGATGATGGCCTGCATCGCACTCGAATCCCGAATCTCTGCGAGCGCACGAATCGCCAGCCGCCGCGAGGTCGCGTCGCTGTCGGCGAGCAGCGCGCGCAAGGCGGGCACTGCGCGCGGATCTTCCATCTGGCTCAGTGCATTGAGCGCACTCCGGCGGACTTCGGGATCCCGGTCCGACATCGCGTCCAGCAGCGCCTGTGGCGCGGACTTGAGGTCGAGCTGTCCGAGCGCCCATGCGGAGGTGGCGCGCACGTTCGCATCGGAATCCCTGAGCGCCGCGGCCAGCGCGGGCGCGGCACTCCTGTCCTCGAGCTGACCGAGGGACCACGCCGACATCTTGCGCACCTCGGCGTCGCTGTCGCGCATCGCCGCGACGAGCCCCGGCACCGCCCGCTTGTCTTCGAGCGCTCCCAGCGAATGTGCCGCCACTCGGCGCACTTCGATGTCGCTGTCCTTGAGTGCCGCGATAAGCGCTTCGACCTGGCGGGTAACGCTGCCGGTATCACGCACGGCATGCCCTTCGAGGCCGGCCAGCACCGGGCGGATCGACGCACGTACCGCCTGCCGAATCGCCTGTCGGTCAAAACCGGCGATGCGCGGGGCGAACGGCTCGTCCGGCGGGGGCGTGGGCATCGGAGCCGGCACGGGTGACAACGATGCTTCCGGCACCGGCAGGGGCGACAA
>JBDTQV010000167.1:0-4996 GCA_039932015.1 Gemmatimonadota bacterium
AGCGGGAGAGATTAACCGCTGAGGCGCGGCGCACGTGGGGCATCGGTCCCGGGGGCGGCCAGGCCCGTCGCAAGGGGTGTGCATGGGTTCCGATCGTGAAACCGCAGGTCGAGGCGTCTGGTCCCGCCTCATCGGGCCGCTCGTCACCCTGCTTGTCTGTGCTGCGCTCTGGCTGCTCGGGTATTCGGGCGGGGTGCTGCTGAGCCCGACGGCGCTACTTTGTGCTGCCGTTGCGTTTGCGACGCTTCGTGGCCGCGTGCTCGGCGGCCTCGTGAGTACCGTGATTGCGCTGACGTACGCGGGGGCGATCGCGCCGCTGCTTGGCCCTCCAGCCAGTGTTGCCTCGCTCACCGACCTGGCTCTCCTTGCGCTCGCCCTTGCCGCCATTGTCTTTCTGGTCTCCAGCCGGGTCGAATGGCTTGAGGCGCAGGCCGATGCCGCCGCTGGCACCGCCTCGACCGCTGAGCGCCGGGCGGCGCTCGTGGCGGATGACGTCGCGCGGCGCGCGAGCCAGACCGGCGAGGTTGGCCGGCAGTACGAAGAGCTTCGGCAGACTTCGGAGCGTGATGCCGGCGCGATCGAGATGCTGGAGGCGGCCCTCGACGCCGTGCCCCAGGGCATCGGCGTCGTGGACGCGAGCGCGAACCTCATCTGGTGGAACCGCACACTCGCGTCGCTCGGTGGATTGCCGGCCGACGCGCGCCGAGGCACGCCCGTGCCCGCTTCACTGTTCGACCACGAGGAGCTCGCGCGGGTCCTTTCCAGTGGCGAGACGGCGACGCGGCTCAGCGCGGCGACCAATGGTGTCGGCGGGACCGAAAAGAAAGTGTACGTCGAGCAATACGCGCCGATCGAGACTGCGGGTGGCCGCTTCATCGCGGTGACGGTGGCTCAGGTGGCGGGTGGCACCGTCGAGGAAAATGCGGCGCCGAGCGCCGCCGCTCCCCCCGCACGCCGCGATCCCGGCGCGCTCGACGCGGACATCATCGATACGCTCCGAGCGCCGCTGGCGGCAATTCGCGAGTACGTCTGGTATATGGTGGCCGGGCCCGACGAGCCACGCCGGCGCGCAACCGACGAATACGGCAGCCGCGTGCTTGGCGCTGCCCAGCAGATGGACGACCGGATCCAGGCCCTCGCGGAATATTCCCGCGTGCTGCGCGGCTCGATGAAGCTCGCCCCCGTTCGGCTCGGTGAAGTCGTGCGCGACGCGTTGCAGGGGCTCGAGCCGGGTCTTTCGGCCAGCGGCGCGCGCATTCGCATCGTCGACGATCCGGCACCGCTTCCCGTCGTCGGGGATCGTGAGCTGCTGACGCTCGCGGTGACGCACCTGATCGGCAACGCAATCAAGTACGTCCCCGTGGACGCCGCGCCGCGCGTGCTCGTGTGGCTCAATCAGGTCGATGGGCGGGCCCGGCTCTCGGTCGAAGACAACGGCATCGGGATAATGCGCGGCGAGGAACGCCGTTTGTTCGGCCTTTTCGAGCGGCTTCCCGACGCGGAAGCGTATCCCGGCAACGGTGTCGGGCTCGCAGTCGTGCGCGCAGCGGTCGAGCGGATGGGCGGGCGCGTGGGACTGCAGTCGGAGCTGGGCTGGGGCAGCCGATTCTGGATCGAACTCCGCGTCGCCGAAGGCGCAGAAGTTCCGGCAGCTGATCCGGTTCCTGCGCTGGAAGCACTTCCCGAACCAGCGGCACCGCCGCGTGCGGAAGGCTCGTCGTTCGTCGGTATCGTCGATGACGAATGGCGGCCGATCTGATCCGCATGCGCTGATTCCGGTTACAGCGCCGTGCAGATCCCAGGACTGACGCGCCAGCGTCAGAGCTTACCCATAATCTGACCCAGCAGCCCGCCGAGCAGCCCCCCTCCCAGGTGCGGGTGCTCCGCTTCCGCGTGCTGCTGCGCCTGCGCCTGTCCCTGCTGGAGCACTTCGGGCAATTGCTGCGGCGTGGTGCCGTCCTGCTTTCGCTTGTGCGCGAGCGCGGCCAGGACTATCGGCGCGAGCAGCAAGAGCAGCTTGCCGGTCTTCTCCGGGCTCAGTGTGCTGGCCTTCGAGACGCCCTGCTGCACCTGCTCGTGACGATTCCCGAGCATCCGGCCAATCAGCCCGCCGCCGCCGGCGCCGCCGTGGAGCAATCCGGCGTCGCCCCCCGCGTGCGCGTCGACCGCCTGATGGATGAGATCGGCGCCGCCCGGCTGGCTCGCGTGCTGCGCCATGCCGCCCATCACCATCGGCAGCGCTGCGGCGATGGCCGACTGGGTTTCACCCTGAGAGGTTCCGAGCTGCTCGGAAATGCGGCGTAGGCCGTCACCCTGGAGCTGCTGCTGCACCAGATCGAATATCGAGCTCATCGCACGTTCTCCTGGCGCGACTCGGCGCCTTCTCCATGGTTTGCGCCGTCGTTCGGACCATCGCGGTTGACGTGGCGGTCATCGGCGCCGTCTCCCTGATCGTCCGGCATGACGAGGTCGGGTCCCGCGGCACCGCTTGGAACGCAGGCATCGCCCTCGGCCGTGTCGGAGAGCTGGCCGGGCGCGGTGCCTTCGTCGATCTTCATCTCCGCGTCGGGCGCGATGTCCCGGTTCTTGTCTTCCTTGGCCATCATTTCACTCCTGTCGTGTATGCCGTTCAGCGCAATCGGTGTCCGGATTTCCTTGCGTTCTGTGCGTTCGGGCTTTGACCCAGATGTGTTCGGTATTCGCCAACATTCGCCACCGTTTTGTTCGCAACCGTTTACGACTTACGTCGCGGCGTGCACGTTGGCGCCACGACGAACTGCGGCGCAGTGATGCGTGACCCGTGCTTCAGATGCCGAGCACACGGCGGAGCGCGCCGCCAATGCGCCGGCCGAGTTCCTCGATCCGATTTTCGAGTGGCTCGCTGTGCTCCCTGCAGACGCGCTTCGGCTCGCTCCCGGCACGGAACCACTCGCGCTGCGTGACGGGACACCATTCGTTCGCCAGCTCGCCGTTGGTGGCGTCGATCATCTCGCTCACCATCCCTTCGGGGATGGGCCAATCGGCGCCGAGGCCTTCGCGCCATCCCTTCAGGTAAAACGCTGCCCACGCCGGCGCCGCCAGGCGGCCACCGGATGCGCCGTAGCCGAGCGAGCGCGGGATGTCGTAGCCGAACCAGACGCCCGCGACGACGGTCGGCGTGTAGCCGACGAACCAGACATCGTTGCCGTCGTTCGTGGTGCCGGTTTTTCCGGCGACGGGTCCGCGAACGCCGAGCTCGCGGATCGCGTGACCGGTGCCGCCATCGACCACGGAGCGAAGCATCGAGGTCAGCTCGAATGCTTCGCGCGCGTCGAGCACGCGCGGCAGGGAGTCGCGTTTTGCGCGCCAGAGCACGCGACCATCAGTGGTTTCGATGCGACGCACGAGCGACGGGCGTACGCGAAAGCCGCCGTTCGCAAACGGTGCATATGCGGTGACCAGCTCGAGCGGCGTCACCTCGAGGGAGCCGAGCGCCACCGACGGCACCGGCTGCATGGGGCTGGCGATGCCGGCGCGCCGGGCCAGGTCGGTCACGCGCGCGGGACCTATCGAGAGTGCGAGCCGCACCGTCGCGGCATTGGCGCTTCGCATCAGCGCGCGCCGCAGCGTGAGCGGACCACCGTACTCGTCGCCGAAATTCGCGGGTGCCCAGATCTCGCCGTCCTGCTCCACCTCTACCGGGGAATCGTCGAGCACCTCGGCCGGGCTGACGCCGCGCGCGAGCGCGGCGGCATAGACGAAGGGCTTGAACGCGCTACCGGGCTGGCGCCGCGCAGAGAGCGCGCGATTGAACCCGCGGCGGGTATATTGGCGCGCACCGACGAGCGCCCGAATCTCGCCATTGCGCGGATCGAGCGCTACCATCGCCCCTTCGACACCGCCCGCACCGTTCGCGCGTCCGATCGCCGCCGCCTGCGTGCGCACCGCCACCTCGGCCGCACGCTGCGCCCGACCGTCGAGTGTGGTGCGTACGATCACGTCGCCCAGACCGTGCGCCTTGTCTCCGAGCACCGAGTCGACAAACTGGCGGATCGGATCGAGTGCGGCGGAAGTGTCCTGCACCACCTCCCATTCCGCCTCGCTCAGTTCCAGGGGCGTCTCCGAGGCGCGCTCGGCCTGTTCCGGCGTGATGTAATGCTCCTGCGCCATCAGCGTCAGCACGAGGTTCCGCCGATCGGTGGCGCGGTCGGGGTGCCGCCGCGGCGCATACGCCGAAGGCGCCTTGGGCAGTCCCGCGAGCGTGGCCGCTTCCGCGAGCGTCAGCCGGCTCACGCTCTTCCCGAACAGGTCGCGACTCGCCGCTTCGACTCCGTAGGTGCCGTTCCCGAAATAGATCACGTTGAGATACAGCTCGAGGATCTGCTGCTTGGTCAGGGCGCGCTCGAGCCGGTGCGCCAGGTTGATCTCGATCAGCTTGCGGCGGAGGCTGCGCTGCCCCGCAAGCTCCGGAATGAATGCATTCCGCACCACCTGCATCGTGATCGTGCTGAACCCTTCCTCGACGCCGAAGTGGCGGAAATTCCGCAGCGTGGCGCGCCCCGCGCTCCTCCAGTCGACGCCGTGATGCTGATAGAAGCGACGATCCTCGACGGCGATGAACGCGGCCCGAACCTGTTTGGGGATGCGGTCGAGCGGGACGTTGATGCGGCGGACATAGGTCAGCCGGCCGAGTGTCACCCCGGAGCGATCGAGCACGCGGCTCCCCTCGGTCGGCCGAAACGCCTGAATCGACGCCGTCGAGGGACAGCCGGCAAAGCCGCACGTCGCCCCCCAGCCGTATAGCAGCGCCACGCACAGCACGACAAGGCCGCCGGCCACCAGGGGCCAGCGGCGCCGAAGCCAGTGGTCTCTCGGGAGCGTCAGCCGGGCACGGAGCCGGCCGGCTCCTGCCCACACCTCAGTCGCCCATCCGGCGACCCGGTCCTTCACCGTCATCAGACTGCCTCTGCGAACGAGTCGATGTTCCATACGGAAACATCGCTCGAAAAGTGACATG
>JBDTQV010000168.1:0-4996 GCA_039932015.1 Gemmatimonadota bacterium
GACGAAAACGAACGCGATGCGGCGCGACTCGGCGCGGTGTTCACCGCGATGCGCTTGCTGCCGAAACCGGTCGTCGCGGCAGTGCACGGTCGCGCACTCGCCGGTGGCGCCGGCATCGCCACGGCATGCGACATCGTGCTCGCGACCGGGTCAGCGCAGATCGGTTATCCGGAAATCCAGCGCGGGTTTGTTCCGGCAATGGTGATGACGATGCTGCGGCGTCTCACGGGGGAAAAGGCGGCGCTCGAGCTGGTGCTCACCGGACGCCTCCTCGGCGCCGCGGAAGCGCACGAGATTGGGCTGATCTCACGCGTGATTCCCGACGCCGAGTTTGAGGTGGTTGTGCAGCAAGTGGCGGGCGACCTGGCGAGGCGGGGTCCCTCTGCGCTCGCCCTCACGAAGCGGCTCTTTTACGAGCTTGACAGCCGGTCCTTCAGCGAGGGGATCGCGCTGGGCGCGCGCATCAACGCGCTGGCCCGAGCCACGCCGGAATTCCGTCACTCGCTGCAACGCTTCCTCGTGAAGTGAGCCGCCACGCACCGGCTCACTTCACGTATTGGATAATCATCCTGCGCGTGGCACCGTGATGCAGCTACGCCTGGGGCTCGGCATGGCGGGGGTGATCGTCGCAGCGGCTGCGGTCGCGCTGAATCAGCCCATACTCGGCTGGATCTCCGCTGGACTTCTCGCCGCATCACTGCTGTTGCGGCTGATCGAGGCTCGCCGGATTCGTACTCAGAGGGACGCGCCTGCCGGACCTGGCGACGAGCGTTGAGCCGCCGGTTCCGCAGGCCCGTCTTCACCATCTCTCGAGCGAAGGCAGCGCGGCCAACTTTATCCGGGTCACGCTCGGCGGAAAGTTCGGCGGGTAGCGCTGACGCCCGTATGGCTACGGATCGAACGGTTCGAATCCGACCATCGACGAAACAAACGGCTGTCCCGCACGTACTTGCGAGGCAGCCGTTTGTTCGTACTGTCGCTAATTGTCATCAGAAGGCGCCCAGTGCGAATTTTGTTAAGATGTTGATAAACAAGGTGTTACGTAGCCGTATCAAAGCTAGCCGTTGCGCGGCGGATAAATAACGCTACTTTGGGCGCAGCCTGCGGGGGTCGTGACCCCTCTGTCCGGCGGGAATTATCGAAGGTTGGCGTCTCGCAACACGTTCACCACGTCGTTCACCGAATCCAGGAGGAAGTGACATGAAGGGCTTGTTGAAGGGTGTTGCAGCATTTGCGTTGGTTGCGGCCTTGAGCGCGTCGAGCGCCCAGGCGCAGGGTGTGCGGTTTGGCGTGGCGGGCACCGGCCTGTTCTCGCTCGAGAGCGGCGGCGGCTCGCAGTTCGGCGGCATGGCGCTCGTCGGCTTCGGTGGCAGCGCGGCGAGCCCGATCGGCTTCCGCGTTGACGGCACGTTCCTGAAAAAGAACGGCGTCACCACCATCCCGGTTACCGCCGACATTATTTACACGTTCGCGACTGCGGCGTCATCGATGTTCCACCCGTACCTGCTCGCCGGCGGCGGTCTCGTCCACGCGAGCGGCGGCGGCGCGAGCGTCACGAAGCCGATGGCGAAGGCTGGCGTCGGCGCCGATTACATTATGAGCAGCGTCATGCTCTTCGGTGAGGCCACGTTCGATGGGTTCTTCTACGGCGGCGGCTCGGGCACGACGAAGGCGCTCCAGGTCAACCTCGGCGTGAAGTTCGGCGGACACTAAGCTGTTTTGCTCTCCTCAGACTGCCCCGCGCGAGCGGGGCAGTTTGCGTTTTGGACCACTGCGCAGAAGATTGCATGCACCCTCTACGACGGGATTCACTATGAAGCGCTTATGCACAGGTGCCGCAGCGATTGCACTCGCGGCGTTCGTCACTGCCCATTCGGCCTCGGCACAGGGTGTCCGGTTCGGCCTCGGTGCCACTGCACTCGTGAACCTCGGAAGTGGCAGCTACACCGCGATCGGTGGTATCGGCATGGTGGGCTTTGGCGGCCGGGCCGATCGGCCGCTCAGCTTCCGGGTGGACGCCACCGTGGTCAACGGCAGTGGCGCAACACTCGAACTCGTGTCGGCGGATGCGGTGTACGCGCCGCACTCACCGACAGCGGTGCTGCATCCGTACGGGCTGCTGGGTGCAGGATTTCAGCACGGCCCGGGCAACACCGATCCGCTGGTGAAGGGCGGTGTCGGCTTCGACTACCATCTGTTCAAACGGAATCACGGGACCGCGTTGTTCGGGGAAGGCACATTCGACGTGGTATTCCGCGGCAGCGGCTACGGAACCGGCAAGTCGCTGCAGCTGAATCTCGGTCTCAAGTTCGGCGAATCCTGAGCGGACGCTGGTCACCGCTGCACACGCGCCCCGAGCTTCGGCTCGGGGCGCGTTTGCGTTCGTGTCCCCGCACGTCGCGCGTCGTGGTTCCCGCGTGCGCGTGCCGGCGTGCGGGCGTGCGCCACTATCTGCGATCCTTCGATCCACGCTGGCCCGCGGGCCGCCGGCATGTTGCAAGATGTCCGATTCGTACGCCGCCGCGCGCACCGCACTCGAGCGACACTTTGGCTTCACGGACTTTCGCCCCGCACAGGCCCCAGTCATTCGCTCGATCCTCTCCGGCCGCGATACACTCGCGGTACTACCTACCGGCGGCGGCAAATCGATCTGCTTTCAGGTGCCGGCACTGCTGAGCACAGGGGTGACGCTCGTCGTCTCACCGCTCATTTCGCTGATGCAGGATCAGGTGCGCGGGGCGGCGCGCCGTGGCATTCCGGCGGCGGCGCTGCACAGTGCACTGTCCGCCCAGGAAACTGCGGCCGTGCTCGCAGACGTGGCGGCGGGCCGGATCCGCCTGCTTTATACCTCTCCCGAACGACTCCCGCGCGCGGTCGCAGACGTGGTCATGCAGGGCAGCACCATCGCGCGCCTCGCGGTCGACGAAGCGCACTGCATCAGCGAATGGGGGCACGACTTCCGCCCGGAGTTCCGTGCCATCGGCCGGATCCGGAAAACACTCGGCTGGCCGCAAACCATTGCATTCACCGGCAGCGCCACACCCGGCGTCCGCGCCGACATTGTCGAGGTCCTCCATCTCGGCCGGACGGGGGTGGCGCGCGGCGCGGCCGATATTCACCTCGCGTCGTTCGACCGTCCGAATCTCTGGTTCGGTGTCCACCGCGTGCGCAGCGAGGCAGCAAGGCTTGCCGCACTACTGGCGGAGCTCGTCCGCGGCGAGACGTCGATCGTCTATGCGCCGACGCGAAAGAGCACCGAGTCGCTCACGCTCGCGCTCCGGAATGCGGGGCACCATGCGCGTCCGTACCACGCCGGCCTCGATGCGGAAACTCGCGCGAAGATCCTCGATGACTTCCTGGCCGACAAGTTCGGCGTCGTTGTCGCAACGTCCGCGTTCGGAATGGGTATCGACAAGCCGGGCGTTCGCCGCGTGGTCCACTGGACCATGCCGCCAACACCCGAGGCGTACTACCAGGAGGCCGGGCGCGCCGGCCGCGACGGCGCACCGGCTCGTTGCACGTTGCTGCTTCGGCGCGGCGACGCGTCGCTCCATCGCCGCCAACTCGACGTGACCTTCCCCCCTCGTCGAATGCTGGAGGGGCTCTGGAGGGGCACGCAGGATCCCCGTCGCGTCGCGCCGGCCATTCGCGAGTCCGCCGAGCGGCTCAGGGCTGAGCTGCGGCCGGAGCGCGGGCCGGTCGATTGGCGCCGCATCACGCGCCGGCGGGCGACCACCGATGCCCGCATCGGATCGATGGAGCACTACGCCAGCACGTGGCGTTGCCGGCGCCGCAACCTGCTCGGATATTTCGGTGAGCGGCTCGCGCATTGCTCCGGCTGCGATCGGTGCCGGCGCGGGTGATCTCGCGCCCGGCGGCGGTTATATTCTCCCGTCGCGCCGACCGTGGCGCTCAACCTTCTTCAACGCCGGCTGTCGTCGCACATGGATCACGGACTTTATTTCAGCGAGCAGCACCAGCAGGTGCGTGAAATGGTGCGCGAATTCGGTCGAACCGAAGTCGAGCCGGTTGCCCGCGAGCTCGATCGCACGTCCACTTTCCCGTGGGACAACATCCGGAAAATGGGCGAGCTGGGTCTGCTCGGTGTCCCATGGAGCGAGGAGCTCGGTGGGGCCGGCCTCGACCAGCTTTCGTACTACATCACGATTCACGAGCTCGCCAAGATCGACGCGAGCCACGCGCTCACCATCAGCGCGCATACCAATCTCGGCACCTCGCCGATCGTCGAGTTTGGTACGCCGGAGCAGCGCGAGCGCTACGTCCCGCTGCTCGCGTCGGGCCGCGTACTTGGCGGATTTGGCCTCACCGAGACCGGCGCGGGCAGCGACGCCGGCGGAACCGCCACGACAGCCGTCGACAAGGGCGACCATTATGTCCTCAACGGCTCGAAGGTGTTCATTACCCACGCGGGCGTGGGAGAGATCTTCTCGGTCACTGCGCGCACTACCCCTGGCGCCGGCAACAAGGGCATCACCAGCTTCATCGTCACCAAGGACACCGTCGACCTGGAGAAGACCCGTGAGGTCGGCATCGGCCACGATGCGGACCTGCCGAAGACGCCTGGCGTACGCGCCGGGAAAAAGGAAGACAAGATGGGCTGGCGCGCCAGCGACACGCGCGAGCTCATTTTCGAGGATGCGATCGTGCCCAAGGAGAACGTGCTGGGCGAGGTAGGGAAGGGGTTCACCAATTTCCTTCGTACCCTGGACGCCGGGCGCATCGGTATCGCGGCGCTGTCGCTCGGCATCGCGGAAGGCGCCTACGATCAGGCACTGGCGTATGCCGGCACCCGGAAGCAGTTCGGCAAAGCGATCGGCAGCTTCCAGGGAATCAGCTTCCAGCTCGCCGACATGGCGCTCGAGATCGAGGCGGGTACTCACCTGCTGTACCACGCCGCGTGGCTCAAGCAGAACGGCCGCCCGTTCAAGAAAGAGGCGGCCATGGCCAAGCTCTACTGCTCGGAACTCGCGATGCG
>JBDTQV010000169.1:0-4966 GCA_039932015.1 Gemmatimonadota bacterium
AGCCATGTCTGAGGACCGCAGCGCATACAAGCATGACGCGAGCGACAAGAAGCTGGACCATGCTGCCGCCGCAGAGGCCGTTGAAGCGAAGGAAACTCCGCACGCGCACCCAGGGCACGATGAGGAGAAGATTCGCAAGCACGATGACGCCGGAAAGGATCGCCTGTTTGACGGGCGGATCCAGCATGATGATGCGGATAAGGAAAGCAACAGGAATCGACTGGAGAAGGATGCGCAGCGACACCATCATAGCGCTGATGAGGTGGGGACGATTTCGGATACGGATCAGCACAAGAAAAAATAACATTGTACGATCCGGATATGGTACCCCGCGCGAAGCGGCGCCTCGATCTGACGCCCGACCGCGAGGCGAAGAAACCGTGAGCGGTTTGCGTCATTGCAATCTCCCCCGCAGCTCCGTCACCCAATTGTCCACCACCATCAGCGGCAGAACCTCCGTTGAGTCAGCCTCGATCAGCCGCGCCATCAGGAATCGGCGCCCGTCCGGGCTGATGTCGTACGGCGCGTAATAATCACTTTCCGCCAGGTACAATCTGCCGCTCAATGGGAAGAGTACGCGTCGCGCACCGAGCGTCGGCGGCCCGCCCGGGGTGAACGCCATCGATGTCATCCGACGCTCTGCATCGACGAAGAAGAGCTCGCGCCCATCTGGCGCCCAGAGCGGCGCGGAGCCTCCCTGGGTCGAGGCCTGCCACTTCCCATCATCAGTATTGGGAAACGGCCGCACGTAGATCTCGCGGCGGCCGGTCTCATCCGACTCGTACGCAATCCAGCGCCCGTCGGGCGATAGCCGGAACGCGCTCTCGTCGAAGGCCGCGCTCGCGATGAGCGGCACGGCGGTCGTGTCGCCCGGGTGGAATCCGACGATGTCGCGCGCCTGATGGCCCAGCCCGCCCCGGGTCCGCGCGACGATCCACTTCCCGTCCGGCGACACAGCACCCTCGAAGATGCCGTGCGGGTGCCGCGCGAGTACGGTCTCGGCGCCGGTCCCGTCGGCGCTCACCTCGTGCAGCTCATAGCCGTGGCGGTCGGCGACGAAGGTGAGGCGGCGCCCGTCGGGCAGCCAGCGCGGGCGCATGTCGGGCATCGTGTCGAACGTCACGCGCGACATCGGTCCGTTGGGCAGCTCCTTCACCCAGATATCCCCGCCCGATGCGGTCGCGAGTCCGATGGCGAGGCGCCGGCCATCCGGCGAGAGCGCCCACCCGGGGTTCCCACCGCCCGGGTCGATCTTCAGATTGCCACCCATGTCGATCGGCGTGGCACTCCCCGAGCGGTCCACCCACACCATCTCGTACTGGCCGCCGGTCGCCTGCGCGCCGCCTCGGCGATAGACCAGGGTACCCGCATCGGATGCGGCGATCTCCGCCGTCGGCCTCGCGATGCCGAAAGATCCCGTGGTGAATCCCACGGTGTCCACAATGACGACCGGCGCCCCGGTCAACCGGCGGCTGCGCGCGTCGAATGGCGCTGCGAACGCCGCCTGGTCACGCACAAAGATCAGATGGCCGCTCGAGACGTAGTGCCCATACCCCACGCCGCGAATGATGACGCTCGAGGTGCCCGCTCGCAGGTCTACGGCGACGAGATTGGCCGAGCTGCAGGTCGCGTCGGCGCAGGTTCCAGCGAGCACCGCGCGCGCACCCGGCAACGGCGCCGGCTCGAAGATCGTCTCCGCTGACCGATAGACCGTTTCAGCCGCGCCGCCGCCTGACGGTACCCGCAGCAGCGCCTTGCCGCCGCGCTTCGCGAACACGATGGTGCCGTCATCCAACCAGGCGATTCCCGGCTGCGCCGGCGCCGCCGAATCGGCCAGCTCCACCGGGGTGCCGCCGCCGACTCCGATGGTGAAGAGGCGCCCGCCACCTATGAACGCGACCGACCGGCTGTCCGGCGAGAAGGTCGCATTCCAGGCGCCGGTGGTGCCGGGTACCGGCTCCGCATCGAAGCGGTCCCGATGCTTGAGCCAGAGTTGGAAGTTCGCATCTGACATCTGCCCCGGCACGCGGCCGACGAAGATGAGCAGCGACCCGTCGGGCGATGGGGTCGCGCGGTATTCGAGCACCTTCTGGTGACCCGGCAGCGCGACTACGTACCGGGTGACCGGCGGCGCCGCGCGCGGACGGAACAGCAGCGCGCCGGCCAGCGCGAGCGCCCCCGCGGCGAGCACCCACGGCGCCGCGGCGAGCACTCGGCCACGAGGCGTGGGCCGTACCGCCGGGCGGCCGATCAGCGTGCCGCCGCTCCCCGCAAACCGCGGATCGTTGAGCGCGGTCCGGAACTCCGCCGCCGAGCCAAAGCGATCGGCCGGCAACTTCTCGAGCGCGCGCCGGACGGCGGCCTCGACATTGGGCGGGACCGAGTGGCGCTGCACGATCAGCGATCGCGGCTCCTCGGTCATCATGCGCGCGACGATCGCCTGCGCGGTGGGCCCGGCGAACGGGGGCTCGCCCGAGAGCATCTCGTACAGCACGACGCCCAGCGCATAGATATCCGCCCGGGGCGAGATCTCGCGCTCGCCCATCGCCTGCTCGGGTGCCATGTAGGCCGGCGTGCCGAGACTGAGACCGGTGTCGGTCATGCGGGTGGACCCGTCGCTCCGGCTGGCGGCGAGCGCGATGCCGAAGTCGGCGACCATGGCGTGACCGCCATGGAGCAGCACGTTCTCCGGCTTGATATCGCGATGGATCACGCCGTGCTCGTGCGCGTACTGCAGCGCGTCGGCGACCTCGCTCGCGATGCTGATTGCGTCATCTACCGGGAGCTGGTGCTCTCTGGTGAGGCGGTCCCTGAGGGATTCGCCCTCGACGTACGGCATGACGTAGAAGACGAATCCGTCCGCTGTCCCCGAGTCGAAGAGCGACAGGATGTGCGGATGCTGGAGGTTGGCGGTGGTGCGGATTTCCTGCAGAAATCGCTCGCCGCCGAGGATGGCGGAGAGCTCGGGCCGGAGCACCTTGAGGGCGACTCGGCGGTCGTGGCGGAGGTCGCGGGCGAGATAGACCGTGGCCATGCCGCCCGCACCGAGCTCCCGCTCGACGACGTAGCGATCGGCGAGGGCGGAGATCAGGGATGCGGGTGCGGGGGGCACGATGGGATGTTACGGCGGAGACGCAGTCAGGGTAAGGGGCGCGAATGAAGCACTGAGCTGCCTGTCGCGCGGCGCGCCTATTTGTCGTAAGTGAAGATATGGAATTCATTCCGTCACCAGCATACCTCAGGAGTGACAACATGCGCCTCATCGTCGGCAGGGGCCGGAAGGCGGCGAGCGTCGCCGCGCTGGTCGTCCTCGCCCAGTCGCCCAATCTCGCGAGCGCGCAGGGCTGTGAGCCGATCCGGTTCACGACGCCCATCGAGCTCGGTGGCGGCGGGCAAGCGTACCAACGCCATCACGAATGGCGCGTCACCCTGGCGTACCGCCGGCTGCATTCCACTGACTGGTACGTCGGCACCAGTCAGGATCCTTCCCTCGCGCCGGGCGGGCAATCGCCGGTGTTCAACATCCATACCTTCATCGCGGACGTGGCGTACGCGCCGACCGACCGGCTCCGCCTGCGGGTGAGCGCTCCGTACTCGACGGGATCGTTGAACAGAATCTGGGGAGACGGGCAGCAACATCAGCAGAATGCGAGTGGGATCGGTGATCTGACGGTCGCGGGTGACGTGTGGCTACTCGCTCCGCGGACCCATGAGAACGGAAACGTGTCCCTCGGCCTCGGCATCAAGGCACCAACCGGCAGTCACAGCAAGCCGAGCCAGTTCTACACGGCGGGAGGTCCGGTCGACTTCCCCGCCGACCAGACGATCCAGCCGAGCGATGGCGGCTGGGGCTTCACCCTGCAGGCCCAGGGCTTCCAGCGGTTCGCCGAAAATTGGTTTGGGTACGGCTCCGGTTCCTACCTGGCGAACCCGAAAGCCGAGACGGAAGTGCTGTTCAACCCGAGCTCGAGCGTGCACTGGTCCGTGCCCGATGTCTACTCGGCACGCCTCGGCACCGCGGTCGCGATCTTGCCGGACCAGGGCCTCACGGCGAGTCTCGGACTCCGCATGGACGGCATCCCGAAGAACGACCTCGTCGGCGGCGGAGACACCACGACGATCAAACGCACCTCGAATATCCTCTACGCCGATCCGGGATTGTCCCTCCGGCAGGGGCGGAGCACGTTCACGGTCAACATGCCGGTGCGGTTGCACGTGAATCGGATCAAGAGCGGTCTCGAGGAGCGGTCCACCGGACCGGGCGCGGTGAACGGTGGCGGGTTCGCCAAGTATCTGCTCTTCGCCAGCTACGCGTATCGGTTCTGATGCATTACCGGCGAGGTGCGATTGTTCTGGCCGCGGCGTGCGTCATGGCAGGGTCGTCCGCCATCGCTCAGGGAGCGCGGCCCGGCTCGCGCGCGCCGGCGATCGATCTCCCGGCGCTCGACGGCGGCAGGATCCGGCTCGCGGATTATCGCGGGCAACCGGTGGTGGTGACGTTCTGGGCAAGCTGGTGTCCGTCGTGCCGGGTTGAATTCCCGGCGCTCGTGGACGCGTACCGGCGCTATTCCGCCCAGGGGCTCCGGATCTTCGCAGTCAACGAGCGCGACCAGGAGATGCGGGAGGGAGATATCCGAGGTTTCCTGGCAGAGGTGCCGGTACCATTTCCGGTGCTCATCGACCGCTGGGGGCGGTCGCGTCGTCAGTATCGGCTGACCGGATTGCCGACCACCGTATTCATCGACACGGCCGGCGTGATCCGGAAGGTGCTCTGGGGGGCTCAGCCGCCGGGCGAGCTCGACCGCGCGATCGCGCTCATTTTGGCGGACCCGCCAGCCCCACGCGAGTGAGCAGGGCGCGAAACCGCGGGGACGTGCGGATGGGATCGAACATGTGGCTCAGGATCGGCTCGAGGTTGGGCCAGATCTCCCCGGCGTCGGTCGCGCGTTCGAGCGCATCCAGCGCC
>JBDTQV010000170.1:0-4951 GCA_039932015.1 Gemmatimonadota bacterium
GGGCTTGAGCACCTTGACCGCGACGTTGCGACCGTGCTTCAGATCCTCGGCCAGGTACACGGTCGCCATCCCGCCCTGGCCCAGCTCCCGCTCGATCCGGTAGCGGTCGCCCAACGCCGCGTTGAGGCTATCCGGTGCGCTCATCGGTTTGCCGCGTCCACCGCCGCCTTCATCTGCGCGACCCAGTTGGGGATCACCCGCAGAAAGGCGGCGCTGGTTTCCGCAGGTCCCTGCACGTAAATGATGCCACCGTCATGCGAGGGCCGATTGGACCAGCCAGACGTGTCGGAGAAACGGGGGTCCCGCCCCCACAGGGTTCCTGGCCCGGCCGGCTCACCGGTGGAGGGATCGATCCGCACCTGGTACCACGAGATGCCCGAGCGATAGAGTACCACGTTCGACGACAGCCAGAGAGGTTCCGCTCCGTCAGATGCCAGCTGCCACCGCCGCCCCACCACCGGATACGAGGTGACGATGATCTGGTTTCCCTCCACCGACTGATATGCCAGGTATTTCCCGTCTGGCGAGACCGAGCCGAACCGGGCGTTTCCCCTGATGACTTCGCGCGGTTCTGCCGACGGATCCCGCGGGTCGATGCGGTAGACGCTCGAGTGTTCCCAGGATTGAAGCAGCAGGTCACCGGCTGAGTTGAAATCCACCGCATCCACCGTGGCGGCAGCCGAGTCGGAAGCAAACAGCGTGTCCGCGAGGCGGCCGGCTGCCAGCGAGCCGGAAAGAATCGACCAGTGGTTCGAGTCTCGCACGCTGACGACGAGGCGATCTCCGCTCGGGCTCCATAGAGGATGACGGATATAATCGGCGCGGAGCCAGCTCTGCTGTTGTCCGTCACGTAGATCGTAGACTCGAAGCTCCTGGCCATCGCTCGCCAGCACCGCGGCGGCGAGCCAGCGGCCGTCGGGGCTAAGATCGAAGCGCTGAAAGGTTGCCTCCGGTGACGCCAGCGGCTCGGGAACGCCACCGGGCCTGAGCCGGACGATGCGCCCCACGGTGGCGTCCTTGCCCGGCGCGTACACCAGCGTGCCGCCGTCCGTTATCTCGAACTGGCCCTCTCCCACGCCTTCCCGGCGCACGCCACGCAGCAGCGAGACGGAACGCCCCGCCAGATCAGTGGCGGGATCATACGTTGCGGCGCGAAGGTCACCATCGGCCGCGACGTATACCACGTAACGGCCGCCGACCACCCGACTGCTGCTGCCACGCAAGAGCGGTCCCGGGCGGCCGTCCGGCCCGCGCACCCGCATTTCGCCGACTTGCTTTCCTGTTTTGGGATCGACGAACGTGGCGACACTGTTCCAGTCGCACGCCAGCGCCTTGCGAACCGGGATCCACCTGCCAAACGGACAGCGGGCAACAAGGGCATGCTCCTCGATCACGCCGGCCTCGGGATCGAGCAACGCGATGCGGGTGCCATCCTGGTGCAGCACCAGCAGCGTGTCCGCGGCCAACCACTGGATCGCCGAGCCCGCCTGCCCGGTGAAGAGCCGTCGCGCGTCACCGCCGGCAACGGGGGCAACCATCACCGCGCCGCCCAGGAAATAGGCGACCCGCTTCCCATCCGGTGAGATCCGGGGTGCGGTAGCGCCGACGGTTCCGGCGACCGGACGCACCGTCGCGTCACGGAGGCTGCGATACCACAGGATGGTCGAATCCCCATGGGATGCGACGTAGACGGCGAACTCACCGTTTCCGGCGACCGACAGGTTCCGGAGCGGCGTGCCATAGGCGCTGGCGGCCGCGGTATAGGCGAAAGTCAGCGGAGCGTCCGTGGGGAGAGCCGCATCGTACACGCTCGGGCCGGTCGACGCGGGGGCGCGGTGCCAGGCCCAGGCCGCGAACATCGCGAGCGCGAGTACCGCCGCGCCGAGAAGCGCACTAATCCGTTTCCACGGGCCGGCATTGGGCGTTGCGGCGCGAGCGGCCCGGGAGCCTGCGACGGTGGGCCTGGCACCGGCCAGCGCCTCGGCGAACTCCGCGGCGGACGCGAAGCGGTCGGCCGGCAGCTTCTCCAGCGCCGTGAGCACCGCCGCCTCGACGTGCACCGGCACGGTCCTCCGCTGCCCGGTGATCGAGGCCGGCTCGGCCGTCATCACCTTGGCGATGATAGCCTGCGCGGTGGGCCCGGTGAACGGCGGCTCGCCCAGCAGCATTTCGTAGGTCATCGCGCCCAGCGCGTAGACGTCCGAGCGAGCGGTGATCTCGCGCTCACCCATCGCCTGCTCGGGCGACATGTAGTGCGGGGTGCCGAGTGACATGCCGGTCTCGGTCATGCGGGACCCGCCGGCCTTGCTCGCCGCCAGCGCGATGCCGAAATCGGCCACGAGCGCCCGGCCATCGTGGAGCAGAATGTTTTCCGGCTTGATGTCGCGGTGGATGACGTTGTGCCGGTGCGCGTAGTCGAGGGCTCCCGCGACCTCGGTACCGATGCGCACCGCGTCGGCGACCGGAAGCTGTTTTTCGCGGTTCAGGCGGTCGCGCAGCGATTCGCCTTCGACGTACGGCATCACGTAGAAGAGAAAACCGTCGGCCGCGCCGGAGTCGAACAGCGGCAGGATGTGTGGATGCTGCAAGTTGGCCGTGGTCCTGATCTCGCTCAGGAATCGGTCGGCGCCGATCACCGCCGCCAGCTCGGGGCGAAGCACTTTGATGGCGACCCGGCGATCGTGCTTGATGTCGTGCGCCAGATACACCGTCGCCATGCCGCCCGCGCCGAGCTCGCGCTCGAACGTGTAGCGATCCGCAAGGGCGACCGTGATGCGCGCGATGGCGTCGGTCACCGCGGCGAAGCCGGCGCGGGCGTGTGCTCGATCATCGCATGCGACCACCAGGTGCCCGACGCCATGACGTACAGCGGGCGCGCTGCGGCGCCGGGAGCGTCAGTACGGCGGCGGCGAGTTTGGTCACGGCGCCGCGTTCGCGACGTACGGGCGCCAGTTGATGATGACGTTCAGCGCGTTCGCGTCCCCGATGCCGGAGCTGAGCATCAGGAAACGCGTGCCGTCGGGATGCACGTCATAGCTCCGGTAGAAGTCCTGCAGCGCCATCTCGGGCCGCGCGAAGAGGAGGTGCGGCGACCCGTGTACAAAGCGGGGGCCCGGTGTGACCGTCACCGCGTACATTTCGCCGCGCGTGCTCCGGAAGAACAGCTCGCGGCCGTCCCGCCGCCATACCGGCTCCAGCCCGCCGCCGGTGGATATCGCGAACTTGGCCGAATCCACCGCGGGAAACGGCCTGACGTAGACCTCGCGACTGCCGGACTCGTTGGAGGCATACGCCATCCAGCGCCCATCCGGCGAGAGTGTCATAGCGTAGTTGTCGTAATGCGACCGGAGCAGCGGGCGCGGTGTCGTGTCGACACCGTGCTCGAGCACCAGCAGATGCCGGGATCCCGAAAGGGTTCCCTCGGACCGGAACAGCGTATACCGCCCCGCCCGGTCGAACCAGACCTCGTCGTAAAGGCCGAGCGCGGGATCGATTGCTCGAGCACTGTCGCTCCCGTCGCTTCGGGCGACCCAGGCCGTCCGGCGCCCGGCCCGCGTCGCGAGGAATCCGACGTGTCTGCCGTCCGGCATCCAGACCGGCCGATCGGCATTGTCGAGTTCGCCTGAGATACGGCTGAATCCGCCGGTCGCGAGCTGCTTGACCCAGATTTCGCTGCCGCCGGGCACGCCCTGCGCGAGCGCCAGCTGCGTCGCGTCCGGAGAGAGCGAAACGCTCGAGAATTGGCCCTTGAGCGTGCTGTCCACCGCCCGGAAGGCGCCGCCGCGGTCGACCCACAGCACGGTGACGTTGCCTGCGTGTCGCCGCTGGTAGACCAGCGTGCCGTTATCGGCCACGGCGTACTGCATGGTTCCGTTGGAGATTTCGCCCTGGACGTCGCGCAGTACGAGCAGGGGCTCCGCGCTGAGCCGGCTGTGCTTCGCGTCGAACGGTGCGACGAGCAAGCTTCCATCCGCCGCACCAATCGCGATCGACCCCGGCGCCATGGATCGCGCGTAGGACCCCGCGGCAAGCGGTGTGATCATTCCACTCCGGAGATCGACGACGCCCACCCGATTGGAACTGGGAGAGCCCTGCCACAGCATCACGAATGCTTGACGGCTGCCGGGCAGGACGTCGGCAAAGTCGACCTCCTCGATACCCCGCGATGAATCGCGCACCGCGACTCGCGTGACGGAACCGCCCGTCGCGGCCACGCGCGAGAGCCCACGATCGATGTTGGCGAAATAGATGTTTCCGTCATCTCCCCAGTCGCCGCCCCCGTACGCGGCGACCGAGTCGGTCAGGATCGTCCGCGCGACACCCCCAGTCGCCGGCACCACCTTGATCACCGTCCGTCCATTCTCTGGTGCGAAGAATCCGATCGAGCGGCCATCAGGGGAAAAGAACGGTGCGAAGCCGCCCTTCGTGTCGCTCAATTGCTGACTGGCCGGCTCGCTCAGCATGCGGACCGACAGCAGGCCGTCGCTTCCGCTCGCGCCGACATACACGACCCGATCGCCGGACGGTGAGATCGCGAGCCGCGCATTGCCGATCGGCAACACCACGCTGCTGTCACCCAGATCGAGCGCCGCACGGACGGTCTGTCCGGCTCCTTCTCCAGCCACCGCACCACGGCGCCCGAGCAGCAGCCCGGCGGCGAGAGCCGCCGCGACGAGACCGCCGGTGACCAACCAATTGACGCGCCGCGTCCGGTGCACCGCCGCAATCGGCACGGTGCGCCGGCTGATCGTACCGCTATCGGCGAGTGCCGCCGCGAATTCCGCCGCGGTCGCGTACCGATCGCCGGGAATCTTCTCGAGCGCGGTAAACACCGCCGCCTCGACACCCGGGGGAATGCTCTTTCGCTGGTTGCTCAGCGACCGCGGCTCCTCGGTCATCACGCGCGCGATGATCGCCTGCGCCGTGGGCCCGGTGAACGGCGGCTCGCCCA
>JBDTQV010000171.1:0-4921 GCA_039932015.1 Gemmatimonadota bacterium
CGCTCGAGGATCTCGAGGAACTCGGGAACGATATTGTCGCCCCGGAGCGTGACCATCAGCCTGCCGTCCACGAACACCGGTGCCTTCGGATCCTCAAACGTGCCGGGCAGCGAAATGCCGATGTCGGCATGCTTGGACTCGCCCGGCCCGTTCACGACGCAGCCCATGACCGCCACCTTCATCTCTTCGACGCCGGGACGCTCGTTGCGCCAGATCGGCATCTTCTCGGTCAGGTAGTTGCCGATGTCGAGAGCCATCTGCTGAAAGAACGTGCTCGTCGTCCGGCCGCAGCCCGGACAACTCGTGACCTGCGGCGTGAAGCTCCTGAGTCCGAGCGACTGCAGTATCTGCTGAGCCACACGCACCTCTTCCGCGCGATCACCGCCGGGCAGCGGTGTCAGGGACACGCGGATGGTGTCGCCGATGCCCTCCTGCAGCAGGATGGCGAGCCCGGCCGTGCTCGCGACGATGCCCTTGGCACCAAGCCCGGCCTCGGTGAGGCCCAGATGGAGCGGATAATCGCAGCGGGCGGCGAGCGTCCGGTATACGTCCACGAGGTCCTGCACACCCGACACCTTGGCGCTGAGCACAATCCGCTCGTGCGCCATGCCCACCGCCTCGGCAAAGGCCGCCGACTGCAGGGCGCTCACGACCATCGCCTCCATGGTCACGTCGCGCGCGGGCAGCGGCTCGGCCGCTCGCGCGTTGGCGTTCATCATGTCCGTCAGCAGCGCCTGATCGAGCGACCCCCAGTTGACGCCGATCCGCACCGGTTTGTCGTTGGCCAGCGCGACATCGACGATGGCGCGGAAGTGCTCATCGTGCCGCTTGCCACCGACATTGCCCGGATTGATACGGTACTTGGCCAGCGCGCGCGCACACGCCGGGTATTTCGTCAGCAGGAGATGCCCGTTGTAGTGAAAGTCGCCGATGATCGGGACCGAAACCCCAATCCGGTCGAGCCCCTCCACGATCTCCGGCACCGCCGCAGCCGACTCGTCGTTGTTGACTGTGATCCGGACGAGCTCGCTGCCGGCGCCGGCCAGGTCGGCGATCTGGCGGACCGTGCCGGCCACGTCGGCTGTGTCGGTGTTGGTCATCGACTGCACGACGATCGGATATGCCGAGCCGACCGGCACTCCGCCTACGAGCGCTGAGGGGGTCTGGCGGCGGTGAATTGTGGCCATCGGGGAAAGATAGGCGAGCGGCCGAATCGGGGGGAGCGGGGAGGGCGGGCCGCGGTCAGGCCGTCGAGAACGATGCGTTGGTCAGGTCGTCGAGGTCGCCCGGGGAGAGCTCGATGTCGGCGGCGCGGGCGCTGTCAATGGCGTGCTCGGTGGTGCGGGCGCTCGGAATGGGGATCACGCACTCGCCCTGGGCCAGCACCCACGCGAGCACCACGGCGTGCGGACTTTCCTTGCGGCGCGCGGCGACGGCCTGAACGACCGGGTGGTCCGGAATCTTTCTGGTGAGGCGGCCGCCGCCCATCGGGCTGTATGCGAGAAATCCGAGCCCGTGCTCGGCGCAATACGCGACGACGCCGTCAGTCAGCGCTTCACGGAAGAACGGGTTGAGGCGGTTCTGGACCGACGTGATCGGTGCGACGCGTTGCGCGCGCGCGATCTCTTCCACCGAGACATTGGAGACGCCGATCCAGCGAACTTTCCCGGCCGCGTGCAGATCGGCGATTGCGCCAACGCTGTCTTCGAGCGGGACTTGCGGATCGGGGGTGTGAAGCTGGTAGAGATCAATGTGCTGGACGCCGAGGGCGCGAAGCGACTGGTCGCAGGCGCGGCGGAGATGGTCCGGGCGGCCGTTGCGGGCCCAGCGGCCGTCGGGGCGGGTCATGCCGCCTTTTGTCGCCACGACGATTGCGTCGCGGTCGCCGCGCCACTCGCGAAGCGCGCGTGCCACGAGACGCTCGTTGTGGCCAATGTCTCCATCATGGAGACAGTACACGTCCGCCGTATCGATCAGGGTGACGCCCGCGTCGAGCGCGGCGTGCATGACCCGCACGCCCTGCTCGTCCGGCGGACGCCCCTCGATCGAGAGGTGCATCCCGCCATACCCGACCGCCGATACCGAGGGCGCGCCGGGGCCAAGCGGCCGCTCACGCATCAGATCACACGCCAGGGATCGCGCGGAGCGTCAGCCGAGGCCAAGCTGCTTGGTGAGCCGGTCCCAGTCGCGAGGATTGATCGTACCCGAGTCGCGAAGCGGGGTGAGCGCGTCAAGAATTTCCTGGCGCGAGCCATCGATCCGCCGGTCGCGCAGCTCGCCGATCATCCGCGAGAAGCGATGCTCGTACTCGTTCGCGTCGAGGTCGCCCTTGGCTCGCGTATCGCTGAGTCGCTGGAGCTCTGCGGCAACCCGCGACGGCGCGATCGGCTTCAAGGCCCCGCCCTTCTGTTCTGACGACATCGCCTCACCTCTCCACATGCGTGTATGGCTTCCGTGGCACCGGCCGCGGTCGTGCCGAAGGATGCCGCCGATGCGGCGGCGGCGTCAACTGCGGATCAGGCCCGCGCCTGTCGTGGATGCTCCGGGTGAACCGCGTCGGAGTCGCTCACCCGGGTCCGGAGCGCGCCGGTATCGCCGCGGGTCCAGCCGCCGCGAAACTCGAAGTGCGCACCGTCGAGGAGCCGGTCTCCGAGATCCACCGTGCCCGACCGCTGCACCTGCCAGAAAAGCATGCGCGCGCCGACCTCCGCGGCCGGAGTCCAGCAATCGGCGGCGAGAGGCGGATAAAGGTGCGCGAACTCGGACTTGAGGCGTGCTTCGCGGATCGAATGTCCCATCTCGTCTCCCGTATGCGCGGTCGTACGAAGATCAGGAGGTCGGCAAACTGACTTGGCGGTGTACGGAAGCTAACCCGTACCGGCGATCGCGGGAGTAGGGAGATGGGAGCGCTTCCGGCGCCGCCGCCCTCCCGTGCATACTCCAGCCATGGCTTCTCCGGCTATGGATTCCCCGCGTGCCACCCTCGCGCTGCTCCGGCCAGCGCTGCTGCGGCTCCACAAGGCGCTCGTCGAAAGCGAGCGGATCACCTACGAGCGGGTGCAGGGCCGGATCACGAGCAAGGGCGAGCTGCTCCAGCTCGTGATTCACGACTCGTGGTTCGTCTGGTTGCGACCGGTGTCGGAGCTGATCGTTCGCATCGACGAGCTGCTGGACACCGAAGAGCCGCATGATTCCGACGATGGCAGCGACGTGCTCGCGGAGGCGCGCAGTCTCTTTGTGCCGGCGCCGGGCGGACCAGGATTTGCCTCACACTATTTCGAGGCCCTCCAGCGCGACCCCGCCGTGGTGCTCGCCCACGCCGACCTGATGCGGGTGATCGCACCCTAGCGTCACTCGCCCAAAAATTCTCCCAGGGGGCCGAGTCCATTGGTGTGATCGGCCACGACCTTGAGCGCCGCAACCATCGGTACGGCGAGAAACGCTCCCGGTACGCCCCACAGGGCCCACCAGAACATGACCGACACCAGGACCGCGACCGGATTCAGCTTGAGATTTCGGCCGTAGGCGATCGGGCTCACGACGTTGTTCTGAATGGTCGAGATCAGGATATACACGGCGGGCACGGCGAATATCCGCCCGACCCCGTCAAAGGTGGCGAAGGCGACCAGCGTGAGCGCCCCCACCATGACCGTGGCACCGAGATACGGAATCATCTCGAGGAAGAGCGTCGCGACACCCCAGAGCAGCGGGTGCGGCATCCCGAGCAGCCACATCGCGAGACCCGCCACCGCGCCCTGGCCGAGTGCAATCATCAGGCTGACGACGACGTAGCGCTCGATTACGTACTCCACCTCGTGCACCACTGTGCGCGTTTCGGCTGCTTCCCCGGAAGATACGACTCGCATCAGCTTCCGGAGAAACAGATTTCCCGCCGCCAGCAGCAGAAAGACCAGCAGCAGTACTTCGACGAAACCGGTGATGAACGACGTGGTAGTCCCGAAGACACGCGCGGCAATCCCGGGTCCCTGCGGCGCAGGCACCGGTGCGGGCGCCGCCCCGGCGGGCGCGGCGCCCCCCGCAACCTGCTCGGCGGCATGGCTGATCCTCAGTACCGAGGCACGCACCGACTCCAACTTCGTCCGCGCCAGATTCAGGCTCGTCGGTGCCTCCGCCAGCCACGATTGCGCCGGTGCCGAGAGCGCGAATCCCGCTCCGACGACGATGCCCAGAAAGCCGAGTACCACGATCGCTGCACCGGCGGCCGAGGGAAGCCCGACTCGCTCCAGCCGCCGCACCACCGGGCGAAGAAGCGCGTTGAAGAGCAGCGCGATTGCGATCGGGACAAAGAAGTCGCGGCCGAAATAGAGCGCCCCCAGGGCGGCGACGCCCGCGAGGATCGCGAGCGACACCACGCGAAGCCGATCGTGGTCAGGAAGCGCAAGGCGGCGGGTCACGTTCAGGCAGCGGCTCCGGAATGAGACGAACGAGGCGCGGCGCGGGCGCGGTGTGATCCAGATGACGGCTGCCCGCCGCGCCACAGGGATAACTTGCGGGATCACGTCACCAGGACCCGCGATGCAGGCCGTACTCACACTAACAGCATTGTTTCTGCTGGCGCCGCCCGCCAGGCGCGAGCCTGCGGCACAGCAGCCATCGCTTGCACAGGGATGGCGCATATCCGGCCGCGCACGGCTGGCGAGCGGGGTGCAACCGGTAGTGATGCGCCTC
This sequence comes from Gemmatimonadota bacterium, assembly GCA_039932015.1. Classification (GTDB taxonomy): domain Bacteria; phylum Gemmatimonadota; class Gemmatimonadetes; order Gemmatimonadales; family GWC2-71-9; genus JAICUF01. Next base: position 4,690 of record JBDTQV010000171.1, read on the forward strand.
GCGGCCGGCGGTTGGCTCGGTTCAACCTTTCAGACCGAGCAGGACCGAGCAGCGAACCGCGCGGCGCGCGCCGCTACGCGGGGATCGTGGCGCATTCCTGGCCAGTTACGCGGCGCACTACCAGCGCTGTGCCTGCGCTTCACGCCTGAGATGCCGGAACAATGCCGCTCCTACATCATCACGGCCGGTGGCACCGGCCTGCGCTGGGGCACCCTCGAGTTCGTTCCGTTCA
>JBDTQV010000172.1:0-4911 GCA_039932015.1 Gemmatimonadota bacterium
TCATGTTCTTCACGTAGTCGGCGTGGCCCGGGCAGTCCACGTGCGCGTAGTGGCGTGCCGTGGACTCGTATTCGACGTGCGCCGTCGCGATCGTAATGCCGCGCGCCCGCTCTTCCGGCGCCTTGTCGATCTGGTCGAAGGCCACCTTCTGCGCCAGCCCCTTGGCCGCCTGAATCGTCGTGATCGCTGCCGTCAACGTCGTCTTCCCGTGGTCGACGTGCCCGATCGTCCCGACATTCACGTGCGGCTTCGTCCGCTCAAACTTGACCTTCGCCATGTCGTCCCCTGAGTCTCAGCTGTTTGGCTTTGCGGTTATGGGCCTGCGACTGCGCCTCTGTTCTGCACTCTGTTTGAGAGCTCGCGACCGGGATTGAACCGGTGACCTCATCCTTACCAAGGATGCGCTCTACCAACTGAGCTACGCGAGCGAAAGCGGGCGACGGGACTCGAACCCGCGACCCTCAGCTTGGAAGGCTGATGCTCTACCAACTGAGCTACACCCGCGTCCTGCACCTGCTCGCCTGACCGCCCGCCATGGTGGGGGTAGGATTCGAACCTACGTAGGGCAGAGCCCGGCAGATTTACAGTCTGCTACCATTAGCCACTCGGTCACCCCACCGCACCTGCCACCGCACTGCTGGCCCACGATCGCGCGTCTTCGAGAGCAGCTGTTCGCGGGTCGGCACCCACCGAGCTGACGAGGGGAATCGAACCCCTAACCTGCTGATTACAAATCAGCTGCTCTGCCAATTGAGCTACGTCAGCCAGAAAAAAGGCCGAAAAAGACAGACTCTTATGATAAATGGCGACTTGCAATGAGTCAACTGGCGGGGTCTGCGAATTGCGTGGGGAGTCCGGCCCGGCCCCAAAAACTGCGGAAAAACGCCCGACTGGACGGTAGAATAATCGGTTTCTGCGCCCAGCGGCAGGGGCGTCCCGCGCACGAGATCTCCTACAGCCGCACCACCTCGGCGCCTTCCCGACCGTCGCGCACTTCGTAGCCGTTCGCTCGGAGGAATTCCCTGATCCGGTCAGCCTCGGTGTAGTCGCGAGCAGCCTTTGCGGCGCGCCGGTGACCCGCCCATGCGACGGCCCATTGATCGGCGAGTTCGCGGTCATCGGGCCGCGTCTCCGACGGGACGAACGGCAGCGTACCGGTTGCCGTTCCGATCCCTGTGATTGTGAAGCCGGACGGCACCGTACCGGTCACGAGATCTGACGAGGCCGGCACCGACAGCCGCGCACTCGGCGTCGGCATTACGTCCAGCACCGCATCGGCCAGCTCCAGCACCCCTCCAGCCGCCGAACCGGGCGCACGTCCGTCATCGAGCATCCTGTTGGCTTCGCGCACGAACACGAACAGCGCGGCCAGGCCGCGCGGCGCGTTGAGGTCGTCGTCGAGCGCGTCGGTGAAGTCGCGCCGAAACGTGCTTGCGGCTTCCGCGAACGCAGCATCTTCGGCGTGCCCGCCCGCTTCCGCCGCGGCGCGCGCCTCGAGCAGCCGGTCCCGGAAATCGCCCAGCCGCCGCGAACCCTCACGCGCCGCATCGAGCGCGTCGTCAGTCCAGTCGAGCTTCTGGCGGTAATGCGTGTTGAACAGGAGCAGCCGCACCGCGCCCGGGTCCACCCGCTCGACTTCGAGATCCCGTGCCGTCAGGACATTCCCGAACCGCTTCGACATCTTCGTGCCGGAGAGCGTGAGGAATTCCCCATGCATCCACACCCGCGCAAACTCCGGCTGCCTGGTGACGGCGCAGCTCTGCGCAATCTCGTCCTCGTGATGCGGAAAGATCAGATCGACGCCGCCGGCGTGAATATCCAGGACATCCCCGCCCCACTTTTCCGCGAGCAGCGCGAGCGCCATCGCCGAGCACTCGAGGTGCCACCCGGGCCGCCCGCGGCCGAATGGCGTATCCCACGCGGCGCCCACTGCTTCGTCCTCCGGCTTCGCTGCCTTCCAAAGAGCAAAGTCGCGGGCATCCTCCTTGGCGTACTCATCCGCACTCACCCGCTCGCTCGCGCCCGTGCGCAACTCGCGCGTGTCGAGGCGCGACAGCCGGCCGTATTGCGGGAAGCGCTCGATGGCGAAGTACACCGAGCCGTCGTCTCCCTGATACGCCACCCCGCGCTCGAGCAGCGTCTCCACGAGGCGGATCATCGCTGGGACGAAGTCGGTCGCACGCGGATAGACCGATGCGTCGCGAATGCGCAGGTACGCTCGATCCTCATGAAACGCGGCAATGAACCGCTCGACGTAGCTTCGCAGCGGCACGCCGGCGGTGGTGGCACCCTTGATCGTCTTGTCGTCGACGTCCGTCAGGTTCATCACGTGGAAGACGTCGTACCCGCTTTTTTCGAGCCAGCGGCGCAGCAGGTCCTCGAACAGAAACGTCCGGAAGTTTCCGATATGCGCGAAGTTGTACACCGTCGGTCCGCAGGTGTAGAGCGAGACCCGCGGCGGCGCGATGGGCGTGAACGGCTCGACCGAGCGCGTCATCGTGTTGTACAGGCGCAAGGTCATGTGGCACTCCCGGAGCGCCCCGATGGCACGGGTTCAACCGTGGCGGGCGCGTCGACCTGCAGTTTGACCTGGCTCTTGGGCGTGGGCGAGCGGATCCCCTCTGCATCGAGCCGGTTCTTGACGCGGCGACGCAGCTCGCGCGCGACACCCCAGTGCGAGCCCGGCTGGGTTTTCGCCACCACGCGAAGGTTGACGGCGGTATCGGTGAGCGACTCGACGCCCCAGACTTCCGGCACTCCATCGAGCAGCGACGACCATTCTTCGTCCTGCAGCAGCTTCTCCGCCTCGTCCCGCACGACGGCAATCGCGCGGTTCACATCTTCGGCATATGCGACCGCCACGTCGACCACGGCGCGCGACCAGCCGCGGGTCCGGTTGCTCACCGTCTTGATCTCGCCGTTCGGCACCGTGTGCACCGAACCGTCGAGATCACGCAGCACCACGACCCGCAGCGTGATCTTCTCCACCACGCCGCTCCGTCCGCCCGCCTCGATCACGTCACCCAGTGCGAACTGATCCTCGACCAGCATGAAGAATCCGGCAATCACGTCCTTGACGAGACTCTGCGCGCCGAACGAAATCGCGAGGCCGATCACTGCGGCGCCGCCCAGCAGCGGTCCGATGTTGATGAAGACATTCAGGCTCAACAGAATCGCGATCGCGAGCACGACGATACGGCCCGCGCTGCGCAGCAGCTGCGAGATTGTCTTGCCGCGCTTTTCTCGGCTCGAGACGACGTCGTCGTGATCGTCGACCGACAGCTCGATGCGTCGAGCGGTGAGCCGGACGAGACGGAGCGCCAGCCAGGCGAGGATCCAGATGGCGAACAGCTGCGAGGCACCGCGAAGCACGACCGTCCCATCGACGCGGAAGATCTCCTCGAGCTGCTGCAGCAATCCCTGGGCTCGAACGAGAATCAAGGCGACTCCGGAAGGAACGTGGGCTGGAAAGCCCTAAGCTAGGGACGGTCCCGCGCGCGCGTCAACGCTGTACGCTCGCGCTCACCGTGGTGAACGATGGTCATCGGCAACAACTCATCGGTGGGCGGGCACGGCAGATCAGCGGCGGCGAACCGCCCTGGTAATGGCGAGCTCGTAGCGGATTCGCGACGCGCGCACCACATCTCCCGCGGCGCGCCGCTCCGCGAGCACGAGCTCCGGCGAGCGGTCGCCAAGGCGGGTGACACTCGGCCGGTCCCCGGCGCGGGTCACGATCTCGAGCATCCGCCCGAGCGCGAGCACACGCGACGGAACGGCGGCGACGCTCCCTTGAAAACAGACGACGACGAGCGGCACTCTGCGGATCAGGACGCCGAGATCGCGGTGCAGCAGCAGCACGGAGCCGCGAAGTGTGCCAGGTGCGGTGGCGATGAGGCGCGCTGCAACCGCCGGCGACTGGATCCACGCCCCACACGACTCGCATCCGGACGCAGCGGCAAGCACGCGACAGAGCGGCATAGACGGATCGAGCGGCAGTACGGCGGCAGTGCGCATCCGGCAAGTTTGCCGGCGCCTCCCGGCGCAACGACACCCATTGCGCGCCGCCTGGTGCGAATCAGCCGATCGTGCGCCGGTGAAAGCCGCGAATGCCGATCGCCGAGAGCGCGCCGACGGCCAGCACGAGTGCCGAGAGAAACATCGCAGCCGGCATGTGCGGAAGTCCGGGCGTGAGCGCCGCCCGCAGCCCCTCGCTCATATACACCAGCGGATTGATCAGGACGAGGCCCTTCAGCCAGGGAATCGGTCCGAGCGCCGCCCACGGGTAGTACACGCACCCGAGGAAGGTCATCGGCACGACGACAAGCGCGAACAGCAGGCCAATCTGCTGTGGCCGCACCAACGTGCCGAGTGCCAGGCCGAGTGCGCCGGACGCCAGGCTGGCCAGCGCCACGACCAGCAGCAGCAGCGGCCAGCTCTGCACGTGCACGTCCACTGGCGTCGCCGGAACCAGGTACACCAGCGGAAAGACCGCGAGGCCGGCGATCACACCCTGCAGCGCGCCGAACACGAGCTTCTCGAGCGCGACGAGCCAGTTGGGAATCGGCGCGAGCACCCGATCCTCGATTTCGTGGGTGGCTCCGAGCTCGACCGAGAGCGGCAGGGCGACGGCCGTGATCGCCTGGAACACCATCGCCACGGCGATAAGCCCGGGCACGAGAATCGTCGCGAAGCTCGCGCCGCCGGCGCTCGCGCCGCCGGTGCCCCCGCCCCGCATCCCCTGTCCGATTTTCGGGAACACGTATGCGAAGACGAAGACCGACAGCAGAGGATTCATGATCGTGCGCGTGACGAACGGAACCAACTCGCGCACGAGCACCCGCGCATCCCGCAGCAGCAGGCCGGCGACGCTTCGCGCGTACCCCGCCGAGCGCCGTGGTTCAGTCACGGAGG
>JBDTQV010000173.1:0-4881 GCA_039932015.1 Gemmatimonadota bacterium
TTTTCGAGAGGTCGAGCACCTCGTTGATGAGGCCGAGCAGATGGTGGCCGGCGTTACGGATCTTCTCGAGGTCCGGCTTCAGCTCCGTGACGCCGAGGTCCGCGCTCTCCTCGATCATCATTTCGGAATAGCCGATGATCGCGTTGAGCGGAGTTCTCAGCTCGTGGCTCATGTTGGCGAGGAAGCGGCTCTTGGCGCGATTGGCTTCTTCCGCCGCGCGCGTGGCCTCCTCGGCGAGCACGTTCGAGCGTTGCAGCGCATCCGTCCGCTCCTGCAGCTGCTCCTGCTTTTCCTCGATCTGGGCCTTCTGCTCGCCAATCTGCTTGATCGCATGCACCACGCGCTTCGACTGCAGATTCGAATTGAGCGCATACAGCGAGATATAGAAGAAGATGCAGGCCATGGCGAGTATCGTCGTCAGCAGGCTCGCATCCGGAGCGAACTGGAATCCTACCACGAGCCCGCCCACCACGACGCCCAGCACCACCACCAGCAGATTCCGGATCGCGAAGGCGAGCCCGCCTACGGCGAGATTGCCGGATTGCACGCCGTACACCCCCACGACGCTCGGCCACAGGGCGAAGTCGAGCACGGGCAGCCACGTGCCGATGACGAACGAATCGAACACCAGGTTACGCAACTCCGCCTGTTTGCTGTTCCGGCTCCGGCTCGCAACGAAGTAGGCGAGGTGTGGAAACACGAGCGCGTAGAGCGCGAGATAGGCCCGGAGCCAGGGCGTCAGCTCATGGCGCGCATGCAGATGTGACCAGTACACGGCACCGAACAGCGGGAAGACCCACGCGCGCAGGCTGTAGTCGATCCGAACCGTGGGGTGGAGCCGAGGCCAGTCGGCCGGGCGGCGCGACAGCAGGTTCATGGTTCGAGTCTCCTCACCGCCAGCAGCGTGATGTCGTCGAACGGCTCCGCATCCATCGTGTGCGCGCTCAGATCAGCGTCGATCGCATCGATGATCGAGCGGGCGGACCGCGCGGCGCGGGTAGCGCCGAAGATGCGCGGCTCGCCATAGACCGTACCGTCGCTGCCGCGCGCGTCGGACACGCCGTCGGTGAAGGCGAGCAGCGTATCGCCCGGCTGCAGGACGACATGCGCAGCGGCGAACGTCAGATCGGCGAGCAGTCCCACAGCCGGCCCGGTGGGCTCGAGCCGCTGCAGGACGGTGCCGGCCCGCAGGATCGCCGGTGCATCGTGTCCCGCATTCACGTAGGTGAGCCCGTTCGTCGACGGATCGAGCACCGCAAAGAACACGGTCGCAAACATGTTCGCGCTCGAATGCGTGTGAGCGTTATAGTCGCTGAGCACCCGAATCGCATGCGGAATGTGCTCGGCGTCGGTCCGGCCGGGGGCGATCGCATACGATTCGCGGAGCAGCACGCGAAGGAGACTCCGGAACACCGCCATGAACAGCGCGGCGCCCACGCCCTTGTCGCACACATCCGATACCACGAGCGCGATGCGCCCGGTGTCGCCGAGCGTGAACACGTCGTAAAAATCTCCCGCCACCTGCCTCGCCGGCTGAAAGTGCGCGGCGATATCATATCCCGCCACTGGCGGTAGTGACTCGGGAAGAAAACCCGCCTGGATGTTGCGCCCGATCTCGAGATCGCGCTCGAGGGCCTGCGCGTGCCTCTGTTCCGAATCGTGCAGCCGCTTCTTGGCCAGGCTCGCATCGACCCGCGCCTTGAGCAGCGTCGCATTGAACGGCTTGGGCAGGTGGTCTTCCGCACCCATCTCGATGCAGCGGACGATGCTGTCCATCTCGGTCATCGCCGTGATCATGATGACCGGAATGTGGCGCAGGACGGGGTCGCCCTTGAGCTGCTCGAGCACTTCGTAACCGTTCATGTCCGGCATCATGATGTCGAGCAGCACCAGGTCGAACGCCTCGGCGCCCAGCCGTTCGAGCGCCTCTCGTCCACCGGACGCCGTCACTGTCGCATGCCCGTGACGCGCCAGCCGCCGCGAGAGCATGTCGCGATTGGCTTCGTTGTCGTCCACGACGAGAATGCGGCTGGCGGTCACAATTCGTTCACGGTGCGGCGGAATCGAGCAGCCGCTTCAAGTACGGAATCTGCGCCTCGGCCGCGGCCTCGCCCTGTTTGATCACGTAGGGAATTTCATGGGTGCTGAACAAACCGATCAGCCGGTCGAACTCGGGCAGAATGGGAATGATCTCGGAGTGGTGGGCAAGGTTGTGGAACGAGAAGTTGGCTCGCAGCAAATTGTTGGTGTAGATGCTGTTGACCTGAAAGGCGAAACGGGTCGCGGACTTGAGCCGCTGGGGGAGCGGGCTCTCGAAGCCCATCGCAAGAATGACGTCGGCGCCCTCGCGAATGGCGACGTCCACCGGCAGCGGGTCCGACATGCACCCATCCATGAGCCATCGTCCATTCACCTGCCACGGTTTCCACACGTAGGGAATCGCGATGCTGGCGCGCACTGCATCCAGCACGCTGCCCTCGCTCAGCACGACACACTGGCCGTTCGCGAGATCGGTCGCGACGATGTGCAGCGGAATGGTGGCATCGGCGAAGGTGCGGCCGCCGTACGGCTTTTCGAGCGCGCGGCCCAGCGCGCGGTCGTTCACCATGCCGAAGTGCCCGTCGAAGCGGAACAGTTTCGGAAACATGGCGGCGAGAAGGCCGGCGGTGTCGCGCTTGGCGGTGACCTCTCTGGTCCAGAGGTCGCGCGTGAGCCGCTCACACGTTTCGAGGTCGTAACCGAGCGCCATCACCGCCGCATAAAGGCTTCCGCCGCTGCAACCCACGACCATGTCGAGCTCGATACCGTGCCGGATCAGTGCGCGCCAGAGGCCGAGCGCCGCGGCGCACTTGACCGACCCCGCGCCGATCACGAGCGCCACCCGCCGTCTCATGCGTTGAAGCTCGCTACCGCTGCGTCGACGGTGTCGTACACCTTGAGGATCGTGGTGAACCCGCTCAGCTCGAGCACGCGGAGCACAGCAGGCTGCACGGCAGCGAGGCGAAAGTCTCCTCCGTGCTGGCGGGCAAGCTTGAGCGTAGCGAGCAGCGCGCGCAGGCCCGCGCTGCTCGTGTAATCGACTCCGCTCAGGTCGCCGATCAGGCGTGCGGAACCGGCATCCACTGGCGCTCGGAGCGCCAACTGCAGCGCTTCGGCCGTGAGACCGTCGACGCTGCCGGCCACGCGCGCGATCGCGGTGTCGTTACGATGTTCGACCGTTACTTCCATGGGTTCAACTCTCCGTCAAAGGCAGTCGCCGCACCAGCGTCACCCGGTTTCCCCCGCCGGCCAGCGGCTCATAGCGGACCTCGTCCATCACGCTCCGCACCAGATGCCAGCCGAGCCCGCCGAGCGCGCGGGTTTGCCAATCGCCCTCCAGGAGAGGCGCGGGGGCAGACGCGGGATCGAATGGCATGCCGCGGTCCTCGACGGTGACGATCACCGCGCCGGCCTCGCGCGCAACGCTGACATCGACGGGTCCGGGCGTGCCGGGAGGATAGGCGTAGCGGATGATGTTGGAGCAGACCTCTTCCGCCGCGAGGCGAACGGACGTTACCGTCTCGGCGTCGAGCCTTGCACCCGCAGTTTCCCGTGCGACGAACGCCATGATCTCCGGCAGGCTTGCCTGCGTGGCCTCGCGGGTGATCCGGTTCACGCGCCCGGCTTGCCGGGGGCGGCGCCGAGCGCACTCTCGATCTTTCCTACCAGCCGCTCGAGGTCCACCGGCTTGGTATCGAAGTCATCGCAGCCGGCGGATCGCGCACGGGCTTCGTCGCCAGCCATCGCATGCGCGGTGAGGGCAATGATCGGGATGTGGCGGGTGGCGTCACCGCCCTTGACGCGCCGCGCGACTTCCCAGCCGTCGAGTACCGGAAGGCTCATGTCGAGCAGAATGAGATCGGGCGCTTCGGTGCTCGCGCGAGTGACCCCCTCCCCGCCGTCGACGGCCAGCACGACATCGTACCCGCGGCGGATGAGGCGGCGCGAGAGCATGTCGCGATTCAGCTCATTGTCCTCGACGATGAGGAGCTTGGGCACCGATCAGGCGCCCCGCAAGGCCGGCATCCGGAGCGGCGGGAGCTGCGCGCGAATCGATGCGCGCTGGGGCTCGAGCCACGGCGGCAGCACCAGCTGCTCTCCGAGCGTACCGGGGTATTCGTCAACGGCAAAGCCGGGCCCATCGGTCGCGATCTCGAAGAGCACGCCGCCCGGCTCCTTGAAGTAGACCGACTTGAACCAGAAGCGATCGATCACCTCGGTGGGCCGGCCGTGCGCCGCGAGGATCGTCTCCTGCGCCGCGACCTCTGCTTCGTCATCCGGCACGCGCCACGCGACGTGGTGCATGGCACCCACGCCCCACTGGCCGCGCCGCGCATTGGGCATCTCGCGCACCTCGAGGTACCGCCCGGAAGTTCCGGCGCCGAGCCCGAAGCGGTGCCAGCCGCCCTCCTCGCCCATTGCCTTGAACCCCAGAACGTCGACGAGAAAAGCGGTGGTGGGCGCGAGCTCCCGCTCCGCCAGCCGGACGTGATTCAGTCCGATGATCTGGTGATCGGTGGGGACTGGACTGCGCTCCCACCCAGTGAACTCGCGCGGATCGGACGTTTCTACCAGCGCGAGCTCGAGGCCGTGTGGGTCGGTGAACGGCAGCACGCGTCCATCCCGGCGCGTCTCGATGCTGCTCAGCACCGCACCCGCGTCGGTGAGCCGCTCGGACCACCAGCCCAGCGTGCCCGCCGGCACCGCGAGGCCGATCTCGGCACCGAGCCCGCTGCCCTTTTGGAGCGGGCCCATTTCGGGCCACGGGAAGAAGGTGATGTCCGAGCCGGGATGACCGTCGGCGTCGGCGTAGAAGAGGTGATACGTGCCGGGCGCGTCCTG
>JBDTQV010000174.1:0-4855 GCA_039932015.1 Gemmatimonadota bacterium
GGTGGCGCCCCAGGACGCGGTACCGCGCGATGGATCCACCCACTCGAACGGAGTGAGCCGAAACAGTGCGCCGGTGGTGATCAGGAAGAACAGGCGAGTCCCCACCATGGCGCCAATCGCGCCCGCCAACACTACGGTGAGCGATTGTTCCGGCGGGAGGTCCACCTCGCCGCAACGGCGGAGGAACAGCAATGTGAGCGCAATGAATACTATCGCGTAAACGGCGCCGCCGGTCGGCACGAGCGCGGAGAGTGTACCCAGTCCTGCTTCAGAAAGCCGTGCGATGAGGACCGGGCGCAGCATGACCTCCGTCCGCCAGGGTGATCAGCCGAGCCTCGCGCGAACCCTTCCGCCGACACCTGCGCCGAGCCGCCGTGAGGCGGAACCGTCGCGGACGGCAATTTCCACGTCACCACCGGAACCGACGTAGGCGACGAGCCCGCCAGTCGGCACGTCTCCGAAGGTACGGCGGAGCTTGCCCACGTCCAGACCTTCGATCTCGAGCGTCGCATATGCAGGGACGAGATCAGGCGTGAGGTTCGTGACCAGCGTGCCGAATCGGTCCACGTACACCACTTCGCCAACCACGCTTTTGCCCTCGTAGTGCGGCTCGGTATACGTGAGCCGCACGGGCATGCCGGCGAAGCGGGGACCGAGCGAGCGAAGCAAAGCGCCTCCCGCGAGCGCCGCTGCGGCCGGGGCAAACACATCACGCCCGTGAAAGGTCGCGGACGCTCCCTCCGGCGTGGGCAGCGCGACCGCGTCGATTTCCGCCCCCTTGAAGATCGCGGTGAAGAGGCCGTTGTCAGGCCCAACGAACAAATGTCCGTGCGCTGACAGCGCGAGCGCCGACCGCGCCGTGCCGACACCGGGATCCACCACCACGACGTGCACCGTTCCGGCCGGATAACGGTGCCAGACGCGGGAGAAGACATGCGCGCCGCTCCGGATGTCACCCGGCGGGACGAGATGGGTGATGTCGATGATGGAGGCGTCAGGCGCGCCGGTCAGCAGCACGCCTTTCATTTCGCCAACGTACGAATCGGCGTTGGAATAGTCGGTCAGCAGAGTGATGCTGCGTCTCATGCGCGTGCATGCTCCCATGCGCCCCATCGCGAGGGCGCGGTCATAGCCTGCAATCAGCCGCGCAGGATAGGCAGCGAGACCGACCGCCGGCCCAGCTCGGCGCGGATTCGATCGGAGATGCTGCGGAACTCCGCCGCGGCGGCGCTGTCGGGCGCTTCGAGTACAATAGGCCGCCCGGCATCCGCCAGCTCGGCGAGCCCCGGCTGCAGCGGGACCTGGCCCAGCAGCGGCGCACCGATCTCGTCGGCGAGGCGCTGGCCGCCGCCGGACGAGAAGAGGTTCCAGCGGCGGCCGGTCTCCGGATCGGTGAAGCCGCTCATGTTTTCCACGATACCGATTACCGGCACACCGACGCGCTCGAACATCTTGGCGCCCCGGAGCGCGTCGCCCACGGCCACCTCCTGCGGCGTCGTCACGATGAGCGCCGCGCTCACGTGTACCGACTGGACCAGCGAGAGCTGCGCGTCGCCGGTGCCAGGGGGCATGTCGACGATGAAGTAATCGAGATCGCCCCAGTCGACGTCGCGTAGAAACTGCTGCACGATCTTCATGATGATGGGCCCGCGCCAGATGGCCGGCGCGTCGCGCTCGATCAGAAACCCCAACGACATCAGCTTGACGCCGTGCGCGTCGAGCGGCTGAATCTTTCCGCCGGTCACTGGCGGTTTGTCGAACACGCCGAACATCCGCGGCATGTTGGGGCCGTAGATATCCGCGTCCATCACGCCGACCCTGTAACCCTGCTGTGCGAGCGTCACTGCGACGTTCGCTGCGACCGTGGACTTTCCGACCCCGCCCTTGCCCGACGAGACCGCGAGAATCCGGCCGAGGTTGGGCTGCTCGATGGGCGTCTGGGCGGGGACCGCGGGCTGTGCGCCGGGCGGCGCATGCGTCGCGCGCGTGGGGCCGGCCGGATTGGTGACGTTGATCTTCACTTCGGTGACGCCGTCGATCGTCCGTACGGCGCTCCGCGCCTCGCGCACGAGCGTGCCGGGATCGTCCGGTGAGAGCAGGAATGTGAACGTCACCCGACCGTCCGCAACCTCGAGGTCCCGGATCATACCCGCGGACATCAGATCGTTGTCGAGGCGCGAGTTGCGGATGGATGCGAGCGCGGTCATCACGCGCGCTTCGAGCGGCTCGGCCATCAGACCGCCTCGACGTGCTTTACTTCCGGCACCATTTCCCGGAGCCGCGTTTCGATGCCCTGCTTGAGCGTCACCGATGACGCCGCGCACCCCTGACAGGTGCCACCCAGGCGGAGCAGCAGCGTGCCTTCACCTTCGTCGAAGTCGATGACTTCGACGTTGCCCTTGTGCGACGCGATGTACGGTCGGAGCGTGTCGAGCGACCGTTCGATGCGTTCGAAGATGTCCATGCAGCAAATATAAGCGGAATCAGCGGTGACCGTTCGTAGCCGCCAGATACTCGCGCGCCGCTTCGAGCACCTGCGCCTGCACTGCAGCGAGCGTGCCCTGCACCGAGAGCCCCGCGGCCTTCCGGTGACCGCCGCCGCCGAATCGCTTCGCGAATTCCGCGACATCGGCATTGCCGACCGAGCGGAGCGAGACCTTGATGCGGCCGGCGGATGCTTCGCGGAAGAGGAGCGCCATGCGGACGCCTTCGATCGAGCGCGGAAACTCCACGACCCCGTCGAGATCGTCGGATGACACGCCGAGCCGCTCGATCGCTCCCGGCGGCACCGTGACCCACGCGAGCCCGTGCTGCGGCTCGACGACCAGCGTCTGGAGCGCCTCCGCGAAGAGCCGCGGTCGGCCCTCCGGAGCATTGGCGTAGACGTCGAGGTAAATCTGCTCGGGATCGACGCCGGCCTCGAGCAGCTCCGCGGCCACGCGCAACGTGCTCGGCCGCGTATTGCTGAAACGGAATCCGCCGGTATCGGTGACAATGGCGACGTAGAGCGCTTCGGCCGCAGCGCGGGTGCGCGGCCAGTCGTTGGCGGCGGCAATCTCGAAGATCAACTCGCCAGTCGCGGCGGCGGTCTGATCCATGTAGCGCGGGCCGGGCGGAATGATGCCGTCGCTCACGTGGTGATCGATGCACGCGACCGGCACGCCTGCATGCTGTACCGTCTCGGTGAGCATGCCGAGCCGGCTGAGATCGGAGATGTCGAGCACGACGATGAGGTCTGCCCGGCGCAGCTCCTTGATCGCCTGGCCGGTGCGGTCGCAGCCGGGAATTTTCTCGAAGAGAAACCCGAAACGGCTGGGCGTCGCGGTCGGATTGGTGATGACGACATCGACGCCCCGCGCGCGCAGCATGTGCAGCAAGCCAACTTCGCTGCCAAGCCCGTCGCCGTCCGGATTCACATGAGTGGTGAGACAGACGCGCTGCCCCGGCTGAAACGCCGAGGCGAGTGCCCGGGCAGCGGTGACCTTTTCGGCCGAAATGGAAAGCGTCATGACCGAAAGATAACCCGCTCCAGGCCTTGTTCAGCCTCGAGTGACCGTAGCCATACGCGAAGGGAATGATGAGGCCGATCGCGAGCCAGATCACCAGGCACTCCCAGGTACGGGGCGTCAAGAGGAAAGGGCAATGGCACCGCGCTTGATGATCGACACAATCCAGCCGAGTCCTGCGACATCGGCCACCTTCGCGATAGGATCCGGCACGTCGAGCCGAGCGGTGGCAAGTACGCCGGTCGCGATGCCAGCGTCGCATCTGGCACGGCACGGATTCATGGTGCGGAATGCAACAGAAGCGCCGCCTTTCGGCGGCGCTTCGTCACATCCGGGTGAGCCCCGATTCAGCGCACGGTGTTGCCGTCGCGCGCGGCGATCTCCTGCTGTAGATGGCTGTGCTTCTTGCCATAGCCGAAATAGATCACGAAGCCGATGAGCAGCCACACGAGGAGGCGAAGCCAGGTATCTCCCGGCAGCGTCGCCATGAGGCCCAGACAGGAGAGAATGGCGAGGATCGGGACGAGCGGCACGAGCGGCGTCCGGAACGGCCGATCGAGATCGGGGCGCTTGCCACGCAGGATCCAGACGCCGGCGCTGACGAGCACGAAGGCTAGCAGCGTGCCGATGTTCACCAGCTCTCCAAGGATCTGGATCGGGAACGTACCGGCGATCACCGCCACGATCAGGCCGACGTACATCGTCGACAGATAGGGCGTACGGAACTTCGGATGGACCTTGCCGGCCCACGGGCCCATCAACCCATCACGCGACATCGAGTAGAACACGCGCGACTGGCCCAGGAGCATGACGAGCACCACGGAACCGAGTCCAAGCACCGCGCCGATCGTGATGAACGGGCGGAGCCAGTTGAGCCCGGCGACCTGCTCGACCGCGTATGCGACCGGGTGCGCCACATTGAGCTGGTCGTACTTGACGAGCCCGGTGAGCACCAGTGCCACGAGGATGTACAGCACTGTGCAGATGGCGAGCGAACCGAGAATGCCGATCGGCATGTCCTTCTGCGGATTCTTCGCCTCCTGCGCCGCGGTGCTCACGGCGTCGAAGCCGATGTACGCGAAGAAGATCAGGCCGGCACCGCGGAATACGCCGCTCCACCCGTACTCACCGAAGTGGCCGGTGTTTGGCGGAATGAACGGATGCCAGTTGCCGGTATTGATGTACTTGAAGCCGAAGGCGATGAACATCAGCACGACCGCGATCTTCAGCACGACGATGATATTGTTGATCTTGGCCGACTCTTCGATGCCGATCACCAGGATCGTCGTCGCGATGAGCACGATCGCCATGGCCGGCAGGTTGAACAGCGCGCCGGTGGTGTTCCAGCC
>JBDTQV010000175.1:0-4854 GCA_039932015.1 Gemmatimonadota bacterium
ATGACGACGAGGAGATCGAAACCGCGATCGCGCTCGGCAACATCGTTCGGTTCGCCCGCGATCGGGTCCATCTGGCGAGCTTGCCCCACGAGGCGGCCGACGTGCTCATGAAGGTCATCGAAGGCAAGACCTCTGAGCCCGTCGATCGTGCGCTAGCGGACCTGCTCGGCCTGTAAGCGCAACCCGACACCCAGCCGGGCAGCCCGAATCGACCCGGGCGTGGCGCGACGCGCGCGATGAGTCGGCGGAGCGCCGGTTAGACGAGCGTTTCCATTCGGAAACGCCAGATCCGTCGCAGCAGATCGTCGAGAAAGCCATGCACCACGAACGCATCCACCGCTGCGGCGGTGGACGCCGCGTCCGCGCCCCAGAGGTTGACCCGCTTGACGTCGGCCTCGAAGTCGGCCTGCACGAATACGCGTTCGTCCTCGCTGTAAACTGTGGCGAGTTCCCCGACATATGCCTGGGTCAGTGAATTCGCGCCGGGGCCGCCGATCGCGATCGTCGGATTGTGCTGGAGAATGCCGTTGTCGAGATACCAGTCGTCGCCGACTGTCACGCCCCGCCGGTATGCATGCCCTTCCCCACGGCGGTCGATCTCGCGCTTGAGCCAGCCGGCGAGTGGAACGTCCTGCTCTGCCGACGCGCCCGTCACCAATACGATCGTCTCGTCTGCATCGACCAGCTTCACTGCGGATTCTCCTGTGGAGGCGTGCGCTGGTTGCGCGCGAACTCCCGCTCGGATTCCTTGCGCTCGCGTATGTCGCGAATCGCGTGTTTGAAATCTTCCACGTTCGCCGCCCGCGCGCTTGCTGCGCGCAGGTCCGCGTACAGCCAGCCCGAGCGGTCGAAGGCCTGCGACTCGTTGCCGTGCGGCAGCGGAAGCAACGCGAGAACCGCGGCCGGAATCTTGAGCCCCGCAACGTAAATATTGCGCGAGTCCAGGCCAAACTTCTTTCCGGCCAGGGTCGTCGTCCAGTTCGGCAGGGCCATGCCCCTGGACGAGGGATCCGCCGCGATGCTGTCGAGGAACGCCTGGATCAGCGACGCTACCGCACTGTCGACGAGCTCCGCGTGCGATCGCCGCAGCCGCGCGGCGAGTTCCTTCGGAGGCAACAGCATCGGCTCGACCCAGAGCTTGCCGTTCGCGAGCTGGGGTGCGATCCGGCGCGAGCTGCCCGGACGTCCGGTGCCGGTGTCGACGGCGGGCGGAACGGGGGCGGGCGCCGGAGGGGTGGTAACGGCGCGGTTGGCGGGGACGGGCGGCGGTGCGGCGGCGGGAGGCGCGTCGGTACCGGCGAACGTGCTCGTCATACCGTGCGCCTTGTGTGCGCCGGCGCGTCCGGGCGCGGATAGGGCGACCGGCGTCTGCGCCAGGTCGCCCGGCGCCGGCATCGGCACCAGCACGACCGGGTCGGAGTGCGGCGCTGTAATGACCGGAATCCAGGTGTCAAACACCCAGAACCTGAACAGCAGCAGGTGAAGCACGACGCTGATGGCCAGCGCCGCACGCGACCACCGGCGTGGCCGCGGCAACCTCAGGTCAGGCGGTGGTCGCAAGCACTCCCCGCGACATGCTGTTCAGGACCGTACCGAGGCGCCGCGCCGCCTCGGCCAGTCGGTCTGGCCCGACGGTCAGCGCAATGCGGAAGAACCCTTCTCCCGCCGGTCCAAAGGCACTGCCGGGCAGTACGAGCACACCGGTCTCCTCGAGGGCGCGCGTGGCAAAGGCCGCCGATTCAATTCCTGCCGGCAGCGCGATCCACAAATACATCGCCGCCTTCGGCGCCTCGAGCTCGAACCCACCGGTGCGGAGCGCCTGCACGGCTGCGTCGCGACGGCGCTGCAGCTCCTGGCTGATCGGTGCCGAGATTTCCTCCGCGTGGTCGAGCACGGTCACCGCGGCTTTCTGAATCGCGAGCCACGGACCAGTATCCACGTACGATTTCACGCGTGTCAGCGCCCCGATCAGCTCGGCACGCCCAACGGCGAACCCCACCCGCCAGCCGGTCATCGAGAAGCTTTTGGACAATGAAAAAAATTCGACGGCCACGTCCCTGGCACCTTCGATCTCGAAGATGCTCGGTGCGCGGTACCCATCGAACGTGAGATCGCAGTATGCGTTGTCGTAGGCGAGGAGGATATCGTGGCGGCGGCAGACCGCGACCGTGCGCTCGAGGTAGTCCAGATCGGCGACGGCGGCCGTTGGGTTGTTGGGATAATTCACGAAGACGATCCGCGCCCGCTCGAGCACATGCTCCGGCACCTGGTCGAGCTCCAGCAGGAAACCGTTCTCCGGGCGCAGCGGCACCACGTGCGGTTCGGCGCCGGCCAACAGCGACCCGCCGAGATACGCCTGATATCCCGGCTCGGGCACGATGGCGACGTCGCCTGGATTGATCACCGCGAGCGGCAGATGGCTCAAGCCTTCCTTCGAGCCGATCAGCGGAAGCGTTTCGGTGACGGGATCGAAGTGGATTCCGAACCGCCGTTCGACCCAGCGGGACGCGGCCTGCCTGAATTCGAGCAGGCCCTGCTGAAAGCCGTACTTGCTGAGCGCCGTGATATCCAGGGCATCCTTCATCGCGGCAACCGCCCGCGCCGGCGGCGGCGTGTCATTGTCGCCGGCTCCGAGGTCGATCACGTCCACGCCCGCGTCGAGCAGGCGGCGCTTCAGGGTAGGAATTTGCGCGAGCGGATAGCCCGGCAGCGCATCGAGGCGGTCGCTGAACGTGATCATCGATGTCCTTCGGCACGAACCGGGTTGGAGACCTTGCCCACTCCCGGGATCTCGATTTCGACGACATCTCCCGGCGCGAGCCGGCCGACACCTGCCGGTGTCCCGGTGAGAATCAGGTCGTCGGGATCCAGGGTCATGATCCCGCTGATGTAGGCGAGCAGCTGCGGAATCGAGAAGTGCATCTCGGTGGAAGCTGCCCGCTGTCGCTCCTCTCCATTGACGCGCGTCACCACCGAGAGCGCACGCCAGTCGCGGCCTTCGACGACGTGCGTACCGATGGGGCAGAACGTATCGAAACCTTTGGCGCGTCCCCACTGGCCGTCCGGTTTCTGCAGGTCGCGCGCGGTCACGTCGTTCACGGGTACGAAGCCTCTGATGGCGCGCTCCGCGTCCGACTCGCTAGCACCGCGAAGCCGCGAGCCGATCACGACGCCGATCTCGCCCTCATACTCGACCTGGCCCGACACGCCAGGCAACTCGATGTACTCGCCGGCCGCGAGGAGTGCACTCGGCGGCTTGAAGAACAACATCGGGCGCTCCGGCACCTCGTTGCCGAGTTCCTTGGCGTGTGCCACGTAGTTGCGGCCGACGCAGACGATCTTCGACGGCTTGATGGGAATCATACGCTGGCTCCGATACCATAGCGGGCAAAAAAGTCTTCGCACTTCGTTCGAACCTGCGCCCACGGCGCCACGATCCGGTCGGCGCGCGGCAGCCCTTCGAGCAGCAGCGGACCGTACCGCTTGGTCACCACTCGGCTGTCGAGCAGGACGACGACACCGGCATCCTGGCGGCTCCGGATGAGTCGACCGAAACCCTGCTTCAGCTTGAGCGCGGCGTGGGGCAGCAGGTAATTCATGAATCCGTCCTCGCCCTGCTCCGCCAGACGCTCGAGACGCGCGGCGGTAACGGGCTCGGAGGGAACCTTGAAAGGTAGCTTGTTCAATACGAGCGTGCGGAGCGCGCGGCCGGGCACGTCGACGCCTTCCCAGAAGGAGTCGGTCCCGAGCAGGATGGCATTCCCCAGCTCCCGAAACCGTCGCAGCAGCACGTCGCGCGGCGCCTCGCCCTGCACCAGCAACGGCCACCGTGTGCCGAGCGAATTGCGGAGCCATGCCGCGGCGCGCTGGAGCGCGGCGTGACTCGTGAAGAGCACGAACATTCCGCCATCGGACGCGTACGCGAGGTCGCTCACCACCTGCGCCACCGCTGCCGCATGCCCGGCTTCATTCTCGCGCGGCTCGGGAATGTCCGTCGGAATGCCGAACAGACATTGTGAGGGGTAGTCGAACGGCGACGCGAAGATCTCGCGCACCGTTACCGGCGAGCCCTCGCCCGCAAGCCCGATCCGCCCTTCGAGAAACCCAAAATCGCCGCCGGCCGCGAGTGTGGCACTCGTAACGATCGTGGTTTTCAGCCGGTCGAAGAGCAGCTCGCGCAGCACCGGTGCGAGGTCGAGCGGCACGGCGGACAGCGTGACATCCTGCGAGCGGCGGCCGCTGCGTTCCATCCAGCGCACCGTCGGCGGACCGCCGGATGCGGGGCGCAGCGTGCGGTTGAGCCCGTCCGAGGTGGCGTCCAGCCGGCGCATGACCGCGCGGAGCTCCTGAATGAGCTGCCCGCGGCGCTCGCTTTCCTCCGCCTGGTTGAGCCGATCCGCGATCGTCTCGATCAGCTCCTTCAGCGCCCTGAATCCGATGAGCGCCGCATCCAGCTCCGCGCCCAGCCCTTCGCGCCACACATCGTGCGACGCGAACGAGTCGTCCAGGCGGAACTGACCGCCAGGACTGTTCTCCAGGACGCCGTGGAGCCTGACGAACAGATGTTCCGTTGTCCGGCGTGCTTCGGCGAGCGCCGGCAGGAGCCGCTCGCGCAGCAGATCAAGGCTCGCCCTGCTCATGAGGTCTGCCCGCGCGGCGAGCTCGTGGGCGAGCGTCGGCGCCAGGCCGCGACCATTCCGCTCGAAACGTCCCATCAGGCGCCGCACCGCACGGCTCGAGACCTGGACGCCCAGGTGATTGGCGGCAACGTCTTCCAGATGATGGCCCTCGTCGAGGACGAGTCGCTGGTATGGCGGCAGCACCGCGGCCTCGGTCCAGTTGTCCTGCTCCTTG
>JBDTQV010000176.1:0-4853 GCA_039932015.1 Gemmatimonadota bacterium
GACGCTGTTCCGGACTCGCGGCGGGCTCGCACTGCGCGCATCGGGCGAGGGGGCGATCGCTGCGCGCACCGCCGGCGTGCGCGTGCGCGCAATCCGTGCGGTTGCGACAATTGCCGGCGGATGCTTTGCGGGTGCGGCAGGTGCGAGTCTCGTGCTGGCGCAGGTGGGGACGTTTACCGAGCGAATGACGACTGGACGCGGCTTCGTCGCGATCGCAATCGTGGTGCTGGGGCGCTGGAGTCCGGGCGGCGTGCTGCTGGCGTCGCTGCTCTTCGGCGCGGCGACGGCACTGCAGTATGTCTTTCAGGCGGCGGGCTTTCCGGTGCCGTACCAACTCTTCCTGATGCTGCCCTATCTGCTCACGCTGCTGGCGCTCGCGACGGCCGTGCGCCGCGCCCGCGCGCCGGCCGATCTGGGCAAGGCGCTCTGACGCAAGGCTATCAGCGCACCCGATTTTGCGCCGCCGCGGCGAGCTCGCCCATCATCGTCGTGTGCGCTTCCGCGATCATGGCGCGCACCCGCGCATTGAGTGCCGGCACGTCCGCAGCGGTGAGTCCGGTTGTCTGCACCGGCTCCAGCACCCGCACCTCGGCCGTCGCAGAACCCATGAGCCAGCCCCGCTTGGCCAGCGCGTTGCGGGTACCCGAGACCGCGAGCGGCAGGATCGGTACGCCGGCGTCGATTGCCAGGCGAAACGCGCCGTCCTTGAACGGCAGCAGATCGCCGGTGGCGGAGCGGGTGCCTTCCGGAAAGATCATCACCGACACATGATTGGCGAGCGCGGCCCGGCACTGCGCCATCGCTTCGATCGCGCTCGGGCCGAAGCCTCGGCGGATGGGAACGTCGCCCGCGAGTTGCATCATCCAGCCGAAGAAGGGTATGCGGAAGAGCTCCGCCTTGGACAGCCACTTCATCTCCCAGGGCAGATGGCTGATCAGGAGAATGTCGGCCAGCGACTCGTGGTTGGACACGACGACGTACGGCCGGCGCGGGTCGGTGATGCGGACCCCGGAGCGCCGGAAGTGCCAGATCGGGTTCAGCGCCGCCGGGATGATGCCGACGTACCGCCAGAGCCGGCCGGCGGCATAGCGGCCGCGATCGAACGGCGCGGTGGCGAGTAGCGTCAGGAGCATGAGCGGGAAGATGATCAGCACGCTCAGGACGAGCACCGTCCACGTCCAGATCGATGCGAGGGACCGCAACAGGCGGGTCATGACGCCAGGTGGCTCTCGTTTCAAGAGTTAGCAGCGGTGTGCCAGCGCACAGACCAGGTGCGCGGCCGGCGCTAACCTTACGCGCTGCTGCCATGCCGGACAAGTGCCGGCGGTGCCAACCGCACAATCCACCACAGGGACTCCGATGGCCAACGCGATACCGGCTCATAACGCCGGCTCGGTAATGACTCCGGATGTGGATGAATCTGCCCAGGCGACCGCCAGCGATGGCGCGCCGGCCGACATCAAGAAGCTGGGCGAGGCGCTGCGGGAACATGTCGAGGTCCGATCGATTGCAATCACCGGGCTGTTCGTGCTCGCGGCCTTCTACACCCTGTACTTCGCGCGGGCATTCGTCCTGCCGATCGTACTCGCGGTCCTGCTCGACTTCGTGTTGAGCCCGGTGGTCCGGGCGATGCACCGGATACGGATTCCGGTGCCGCTCGGGGCGGCGATCCTGGTGCTCTCACTCGTGGGTGCGCTCGGCTTCGGTGTGTATGAGCTCAGCGGTCCGGCGCAGACGTGGGTGGCATCCGCACCGGCGAGCATGAAGAAGGTGGAAGCGAAGCTGCGCGTGCTCCGGAAGCCAATCGACCAGGTGACGAAGACCGCCGACCAGGTCGCCGAGGCGACGAGCGGTGGCGCCAAGGCGGACCAGGTGGAGATCAAGGGTCCGAGCCTGAGCTCAAAGCTGTTCGGTACGACCCGGGAAATCGTGACCACGTTGTTCGAAGTAATCATTCTCACCTACTTCCTGCTTGCGGCCGGCGACCTGTTCCTGCAGAAGCTGATCAAGGTGCTGCCCCAGTTCCGCGACAAGAAAAAGGCGGTGACGATCGCGCGGGAAACGGAAGCATCGATCTCGACCTATCTGGTCACGCTGTCGCTGATCAACGTGGGGCAGGGCGTCGCTGTCATGCTCGCGATGTTTCTGATCGGCATGCCGAACGCGCCGCTCTGGGGCGTGCTGGCCGCATGCTTCGAATTCATTCCGTACATCGGCGCCGTCATCATGATCTCGATGCTCGCGTTTGCGGGCCTCGTCACGTTCGATACGCCCGGACACGCTCTGGTGCCGCCGCTCTGCTATCTCGCGATCAACTTCGTGCAGGCCAACATCGTGAGTCCGTTCATCCTGGGCAAACGCCTCACGCTGAATCCGGTCGCGATCTTCATTGGCCTGGTGTTCTGGCTCTGGATCTGGGGAATACCGGGCGCGTTCATCGCCGTGCCGCTGCTCGCGGTGTTCAAGATCTTCTGTGACCATATCGAGACGCTGTCACCAATCGGAGAATTTCTCGGAAAGTGACGCTCACCGCACTCGAGCGCGCGGCGCTCGGCAATCTGTGCGAGGTGGTGGATTGCGACCGGGTCCGGGTCCGCCGCAACCCCGGCGATCGCCTCCGCGCTATTGTACTGGCACTGAGCGGCGGGCGGGCGGTGGCACTTGGCAATGACGTGTTTTTGCCGGCAGGAAACGCGAGCGACATTGGCGTTCTCGCGCACGAGCTCACCCACTGCGGCCAGTACCAGGCGTGGGGCGCGCTCACGTATTACGGACGCGGGCTCGTGGACCGCGTCCGGGATGCACTGCACCTGACGCTCGGACTCGGGGAGAGCCCGTATCGCTACGCGGTGGAGGACAAGCCGTTCGGCGCGTACGGGATGGAGCAGCAGGGGCAGATCGTGGAAGATTGCTTCAACGGCGACGCGGCGGCGCGGGTCATCTCCCCGTACCGCCCCGCGCGCCAGACCGTCTGATCGATCAACACCGAGCCCGAGTCACGGTCTTCGCGCTCCTGCAGTGTCTTCGGCCTCGCAGCGACATCCGTTGCGAGGCTGAAATGCGTTCGTAGTTGAGGTGCATCTGTGAGGAAGTCGTCAGCCGTTGACGATGCGAGCGGCGGCGTCCGCGAAGCGATCGACGTCCTGCTCTCGCGTATCGAATGACGCCATGAGCCGCGCCTCCGAGAGGCTGTCGTTCCAGATATAGAAAAACCCTTCGCGTTGCAGCGCCGCCACGTGCTCGGGCGGAATGATCGCGAAGACCGCATTCGCGTCGACTGGCTGCGTGATGATGATGCCGCGAATCTGGCGGAGCCGCCCGGCCAGGCGCTGTGCCATGGCGTTGGCGTGGCGGGCGCTTCGGAGCCAGAGCTCGTCGGTGAGCAGCGCCTCGAACTGCGCGGCGATGAAGCGCATCTTGGACGCGAGCTGCATGCCCTGCTTCCGGACGAACCGGAAGTCCGCGGCCACCGCGGGATCGAACAGCACCACTGCTTCGCCACCCATCATGCCGTTCTTGGTGCCGCCAAACGAGAGCACATCCACGCCGGCATCGACGGTGAATGCGCGAAGCGGAACGCCGAGTGACGCGGCGGCATTTGCGATGCGCGCGCCATCCATGTGCAGGCGCAGGCCATTGGTGTGCGCGCACTCGGCGAGCGCACGCACCTCGTCCACGGTGTAGACCGTGCCGTACTCGGTGGTCTGCGAAATCGACACGACGCGCGGCTGCACGTGATGCTGAACACCGATGCCGTGGATCTGCGCGCGCACCGCGTCGGGGGTGAGCTTGCCGCCTGGCGCGTCGATGCCGATGAGCTTGCACCCGCTGAATTTCTCGGGCGCGCCGCACTCGTCGACGTTGATGTGCGCCAGCTCGGCGCAGATCACTGCGTCGTACGATCGCGTGAGTGCCTGGAGACCGAGCACGTTGGCGCCGGTGCCGTTGAACACGAAGAAGACTTCGGTGTCTGCGCCGAACTGCTCGCGGAAGCGTTCGACCGCGCGCGCGGTGTATGGATCGTCGCCGTAGGCGCGGACGTGCCCGGTGTTGGCGGCGCTGATGGCGGCGAGCACTTCCGGGTGGATGCCCGCGCCGTTGTCGCTCGCGAAGCTGTGGGGATCGGTGTGCGGGCTACTCATCGTCTGGTGGCGTCTTGTCGTCCCAGAGCGCGACGACGTTGCCGTCGGGATCGGCGATCATGGCCATCACGCCGAACGACTGCTTGGTCGGCTCGACCACGAACCGCACGCCGCGATCGTGCAGCACTCCACAGAAGTGGAGCAGGTCCGGCACATGGAAGGTGAGACCGGTGTGGCGACCCACCATCGCCTTGGCGTCCGGATGGGTCGCGGGGTGGATGCCCAGGTGCGGCTCCGATTCGAGAAATTCGGCGCCGAACGAGCCGTGCTTCGTCATGGTGAGACCGAGCGTGTCGCGATAGAAGATCACGGCACGCTCGACGTCGGTTACGAAGATGGCAATGCTATAGAGAGCTCGGATCATGGCCCGAAGATAATGCGTGCTCGTGTGCGAGCAGAGCGCGCTTCCGCTCTTCGCCCCAGCGGTATCCGCCCAGTGCGCCGTCGCCACGGACGACGCGATGGCAGGGCACGATCACCGCGAGCGGATTTCCGGCGCACGCACCGGCAACGGCGCGCGCGGCGTCCGGCTGTCCGATCGAGCGCGCTACCTCCGCGTACGTGCGCGTCTCACCCGCCGGAATCTCTGCCAGCGCAGCCCAGACGCGCCGGCGGAATGCCGTGGCGCGCACGTCGGTCGGCAGGCCGGCGGCGGATGCACCGTGCTCGAGCCGCTCGAGCACCGCGTGCACCAGCTCGCCCAGTCCCTCC
>JBDTQV010000177.1:0-4843 GCA_039932015.1 Gemmatimonadota bacterium
CACACCCGACGGCACCACCTGCACGCCCGGCAGCAATCCCGCGATCCACTCCTTCTTTACCTCGGCCGGATCCATCTTCATCTTCTTCGCGGCACCGGCGCTCTGGAGCGTGATGGCGACATCGCATGCGCCGATCAGCACGCCACTCTTCAGCAGCTCCGCGACACCCAGGCCGGGCACCGGCAGGCCGGTGATCGTTGCATACGGGTTTTTCTTCGCGGCGTCGTCACCGTCCTTGATGTTGAACATCTCGCCCATCTTGTACTTTGCCCAGACTGCGTCGCCCATCGCGAGCGGCAGGCCGCCATGGCGGAAGATGACCACGGCGGTGATGCCGCCGCCAGGGTAGGTCGCCTCCATGGAGTTCATGTAGACCCGCGGCCAGATCGCGGCAAGGCCGTTGTTGGGCTCCGGCGCGTCGAAGACCATCCGGTGCTTGCCCTTGATGCGCGCGAACCAGGCATCCAGCGTCGGATCGGCCGACGCATCGTGCGGCGCCGTTTCGGCGAGGAGGCGAGACGGCAGCGCTGCGCCGAGTCCTGCGGCGGCGGCAGCGGCGGCGACACGGCCGAGAAATCCGCGACGCGGCGTCGAGGAATCGTTCGAATCAATCATGGTGCCTCCTGGAATCGGGACCAGTGGATACACGGCGCAGCGGCCGCCCCTAATAAGCTACTGCGCCGCTGGATCCGCGATAGAGGTGCCCTACTGGCGGCAGACGGCGTTCGGGTCCTTTTTCGGAGCGTCGAGCGCCGGCCGATGGTCCATGTTGGCGATGCGCATTGCGGCATCGTGCACCATGGAGGACACGCGCGCCATGTCGGCGTAGTCGATGTACTGCGCCTCGTCGGTGACCTGGTGATAGTCCAGGTGCTCGCCTCGCGAGAAGGAGACGGCCGGGATCGAGTAGCGCGCGTAGTTGTAATGATCGGCGCGACAATAGTACTGGAGCGGATGGTTCGGCACATCGAACTCGTAGTTGAACACGAACGGCTTCGGCTGCGCGGCGTTGGCCGCCTCGAGCTGGTCGCCGAACTCGCGCGATAGCCGCCGGGCACCGACCACTTCGAGATAGGTGGGACCGGATGCCGGGAGATCACCGGTGGCGCCGCGGCCCACCATGTCCTGATCGATATCCGCCACGATCGAGTCGCGCTTCACCGTCGGATGATCAGTGAACCAGGCCGAACCGATGAGTCCGTACTCTTCGCCGGTGTGGGATACGAACAGGATCGAGCGCCGGAGCTGCTTCCGCTCGCCCGCCATGCGCTCGGCGATCTCGAGAATCGACACCGTACCGCTCCCGTCGTCATCGGCGCCGTTCCGAATCGAGTCGCGACGCGCCGGACGAACCTTGCGAATGCTGTCGAGTATCGTCCGCATCTTCGCCGCTTCTTCGGCGGTGGGCGGGCGGTTGGGACTGTCCGCGCCCATCGGCCGCACGACGCGATTGAACGCGCGAAGCGAGTCGTGATCCACCGGCGCGCCATCGAAGCCGACGTGATCGTTGTGCGCGGTCAGTGCGACATACTCGTGGCGCAGTTTTGGATCGCTGCCGCGCAATACGGCCACCACGTTCCGAGCCGTGTAGGCCGTGGGAGCGCGCACGAAGCCGACGGCGGCGTCGAGCGTCTTTCCCGCGGCGCCGGGTGCGAGTCCGGCGAGCGGCGCGCCTAGCATTACCTCAGCAGCCGCGGGCGAGACGTACAACATTGGAGCCGCCGCGGCGCTGAGCGTGGTGTCCACGGTGAGCCGTCCCGCACCGATCGAGGCAACGCTCTCCGGGCCCAGCAGGTCGAGCCCCACGATCACGACCATGGCTGCGCGTGCGAGATCAGGCCGCGAAGCCAGCCGCCCGCCCAGTCCGCGCATCGAACGGGAGCCGTCCGCGTCGCGGGCAATCGTGAGGACGACCGCATGCCCGGCGACGAGCGAATCCGGAAGGTTCGCGCCGGTATCGCCCACCGCACCGCCGTAGACGGCGGCGATGTTCCGCAGCGTGCGCGGCATGGTGGGCCGGCCGGCCTGCAGAAAATCCCGGCCCGGCACCAGCGCCTTCCCGCCAACCATTAGGCGCGCGCCGGAGTCCGGTCGCAGGCGCACGAACGGCACCGTCTGGAACCAGCCGCCGTGCTCGCCGGCCGGTTTCAGGCCCAGCCGGGCAAACTCGGCGGCGATGTAATCTGTTGCCTTGTAATCGCCGATGCCGCCGGGCTCGCGGCCGAGCATCGAATCGTCGGCGATGAGGCCGAGACGGGTGCGGAGGTCGCCGGCGGTGATCGCACGTTCGGTGCGGGGTTTCTGCGCGTGGGCCGGGGCACCGAGCGTGAGCCCGGCGAGGAGAGCGAACGCCCAGGGGCGCGGAAACGGCCGGTCCATCGATGCTCCGGTGAGTGGATTCGAACAAACGTCGCGGAAATCAGGCAAATGTCAATAACGACGGTGCATGACTACCGTCCCGCTAATTCCTGCAGCATCAGACGCCAATGCTCGACGTCGTCGTCGAGCGCCTTGACCGGGAAGCGTTCGTCGCGCCCGTGCGCGCGCATGTCGTCGGGCACGACCTTCCAGCCGCCGTCCACTCCATAAACGGGCATGCCCGCCGCCCGGAAATAGCTGCCGTCGGTGGCGCCGGTGGACATTTCGGGAAAGATCGGCGCGCCGGGGTGCAGCGCATGGACCGCCTTCGTGTACGCACTCACGACATCCGGGCGGAGCGGTGATGCGGGCGCCCCGGCGGTGCTGTCGTTGCGGGTGACGATCACCGCGGTATCGGCGACGACGCGCGCGAGCAGATCGCGAATGGCGTTTGGGTCGACACCCGGCATGATGCGGCAGTTGATGTTCGCGGTGGCGAGTTGGGGGAGCGCGTTGTCGGCATGACCCGCGAAGAGTCGCGTGGCGACGCAGCGCGTGCGCGTGCGCCCCACTTCGCCTTCGTCCGCCTCGATCGCGTCCGCGGCCGCGCTATCCGCAGGATTTTTGAGCCAGCCGCGCATCGCGTCACCCAGTGCGCCCTTCTCGGATTTCTGGCGCTCGCCGAAGTATTCGCGCGTGGTCTCGTTCTGCATCGGCTCGAAGCGATGATGCTCGAGACGGGTGAGCGCCGCGGAGAGGCGGTAGATCGCGTTGTCGGCGCGCGGCTTCGACGAATGGCCGCCGCGGTTCCGCACCGTGAAGGTGTAGTTCGTGAAGGTCTTCTCCGCGGCCTGCATGGTGAAACCGAGCACGCGGCCACCCGGCGTGATGGCACCACCGCCGACATCGGCGTTGAGACCGTACTCGACGTCGAGGTACTGGTGCCAGGCGGTGGCGCCGAGCCGGGCACCGTGGCTGGCGGTCTCTTCGTCGCCGGTGAAGAAGACGATGATGTCGCGCCGCGGCTTGAATCCTTCGGCGCGAAGCCGGATGAGCGCCTGCGTGACGGCGACCACACCGGACTTCATGTCGAGCGTGCCGCGGCCGTAGTAGTAGCCGTCGCGCTCGATCATCGTGAATGGATCGACGGTCCAGTCCTCGCGCTTCGCCTCGACCACGTCCATGTGACCCATGAGCATGATCGGCTTTGCCATACCCCGCGCCATCGCCGGCCAGCGCACAATGAGCGCGGCGGTGCTGTCGTACGGCATGATCCGGATGTCCTGTTCCGACCATCCGGCCGCACGGAACTGATCGGCGAGGTACCTGGCCATCTCCGGTACTCGGCCGCGCCCGATGACGGTCGGGATGTTGACGACGTGCTCGAACATGGCCCGCGTCCGGGCGTGCCAGTCCGGGCTTTGCGCTGCGGCAGGCGCCGCCGTGGCGGCGAGAAGTACCGCTGATGCGACGGAGCGCAGCGGGAGCGGAGAGGCCATCACTGAACCGCCATGTCGCTGTTGTAGATGTCGCGCAGCATCAACCATTTACCGCCAGTCCGACGCTGCCAGATCACGACGTACTTCCCGGTGTCGTGCCCAATGGGCGCTCCTGCGGCGGTCGGATGGATCTCTCCGCCATAGACGCCGTTCTCGATCGCGATGTCGCCCCGGACGATCACATCGGATGCAGTGACCGAGATATTCCGGAACCCGGCATCGTATGCACCCTGCCAGTAGTCCGAGATAGCCTGCCGGCCCACAAACGCCTTGCTGTTGGGGGCCATCATGACTGCGTTGGTGGCGTAATACGCCCCGAAGGTGCGGGGCTTTCCAGCGTTGAAAGCGGCCGTGCTGGCGAGATTCGCTGCATCGATCGCCTTCCGGGCCGCGGCGGTGGACGCGCGGCTCTGGGCGGCAGCGGGAGAAGCCGCTGCCGCGCCAACGGCGAGCGCGGCGATCAGCACATGTGAAAAGCGCATGGGAGTCACTCCGTGGGTGGGGCAAGGGGGGCATGGGAGACACTGCAATCTACTCCGCGGAGACGCCGGCGCGAGCCGCTGGTAACGGCGCGGTGAGTAACGGCCGTATATTGCCGCATGCCCTTTCCATCGCTGGCGGCCTTGGCCGAACGTTGAGCGAAACGAACCGCCGCACCCGCCGTATTTACGCCGCCGCCGGCGCGGTCGTCGGCTGGACCGCACTCGTGCTGCAGTTGTGGATCATGGTGCACGCCGCAATCGTAAACGGCACGAGCGTGACAGCGGCGGTGGTTCGCTACGTCTCCTTCTTCACGATCCTCAGCAATATCGCCGTGGCAACAGCGCTGACCGCATCGGCCGCCGCGTCACGCGCGGAGGATAGCGCCCTGGGCCGGCCCCGGACCGCCACCGCGCTCGCCGTATACATCACCATCGTCGGCGCCGTCTACAGCCTGGTCCTCCGCCGCCTCTGGCATCCGACCGGCGCGCAGGCAGTCGCCGATC
>JBDTQV010000178.1:0-4830 GCA_039932015.1 Gemmatimonadota bacterium
GTCGCGGTCGTCGCCTTGGTAACCGTCAGCGTCGGCTGGCTCGTGAGCGTAGTCCCGTTCACCGTCGCGCTGACCGTCTTGATGCCCGCCTCCGTCGAGCTGATGGTGATCGTCGCGACGCCGGATCCGTTCGCGGTCCCTGACGCAGGCGAGACCGTGTTGTTGCCAGTGACACTCAACGTAAAGGTCGCGCCGGGCAGCACGTTGTTGCCGGCATCGCGCGCGGTGATCGTAGCGGTGACAGATCCGACGCCGGCGACGAGCGTGCCGGAGGAGAGCACCAAGGTCGACTTGGCGGCGTCGGCGGTGCCAGTGACTACCGTAACCGTCGCCGGCGGCGTGACGGTGACCGCGGCGGCGGGCGCCTTCGTGACGGTGGCGGAGATGGTGAACGCACCGGTGGAATTCGACGAGAAGCTCGCGAGCGCCACGCCACTCGCATTGGTTGTCCCGACCGGCTGGGTCACGCCGGTCGAAGTGCCGTTCGCGAGCACCGCGACGGTTGCGTTCACCACCGCGTTCCCGAATTGGTCGCGCGCCGTCACGGTGACGGTCGATGTGCCGGAGACTGACGCGATGGTGGCCGGAGCCGCCGCAACGGTCGATTGCGCCGCGCTCGGCGCCGCGGCAGCGACCACCAGCGACGTCTGCTGCGTGACGGCTGTCCCCGCGATCGTGGCGGATACGGTCTTGCTGCCGGCCTGGGTGGCCGAGACCGTGACGGTCGATTGGCCGTTCGCATCGGTACTCGACGGGGCCGACACGGTATTCGTCCCGGTGACGCTAACCGCGACGGCCGCACCGGCGACGGGATTTCCCGCCGCGTCGCGCGCGGTGATCGTGACGGTGGCGGCGCTCGACCCGGTGCTGGCGGTGATCGGCGAGCCTGAGACCTGAACGGTCGAGTTCGCCGCGCTCACCACGCCGGAGCTGAGCGCGATGGTGCCCGAGCCGATGCCGGCGAGCGCGTTTGCCGCGAATGCCAGCGTGAACTGACTGCCGGCCGGACCCGTCACCGACAGGGTGGTAAACGTCGCGATGCCGGCCGCATCCGTCGTCGCGCTGGTCGTGCCGTTGAGCGAGACGGGGCCGCCGCTCACGCCGATCGCCTGTACGGCAACGGTGATTCCCGCCTGTGCGACCGGATTGCTTGCGGCATCGAGCAGCTGGATGCGAGGCTGCGGATTCAGTGGTACGCCATTAGCTGCGGTGGTACCCGGTGGCTGCGCAAACCCAAGCTTCGTGGCGCCTCCGGCACCAATCGAAATCGCTTGCGAAGTGGCGCCGGTGAACGGCTGGCTCGCGCCGCTGAAGTTGAGCGTGTACGTGCCGGACGGTCCGCTCAGACCGAGATCGCTGAACGTGGCGAGGCCGTTCGCATTGGTGGCGGCGAGATTGGTACCGATCAGCGTGCCGCCGGCGGGCCCGGATCCGAGCGTAACGGCGATCGCAACGCCCGGCTGGGCGACGGGATTGTTGTTCGCATCGAGAAGCTGAACCGCCGGTTGCTGCGCGAACGGGGCTCCGCTCTGCGCCGTTGACGACGGCTGCGTCTGAATTTTCAACTGGCCGGCGCTGCCGACTGTCGCCGTCGCCGAAAACGTGACCGGCGACCCTGCAAGTGCGCCTGCGGTCGCGATGGTGGATTGCGCGCCCGCAGTTGTGCCGAGCGTACGTTTCACCGCCGCGCGTCCGTCGGCGCCGGTTGCGACGCTTGCCGCGCTCGCGGTTCCCCCGCCGGTCACCGTCCAGCCGACACTCACGCCCACAACCGGATTGCCTGATGCATCGGACACGCGCACGACTAGTGAATCGGCCAGCACGGACCCGGCCGTGGCGGTCTGCGCATTTCCGGACACGAGCGAGATTGACGCGGCACCGCTCGCGCCGGCGTTCGCGGTAAACGCAGCGACAAGGTTGGCGGGCGCGCCTGTCCCGGTGACCTTCGCCTGTGCACGCTGGGTCCCAGCCCCGCTACCGAGCGACCATCGCGCGCCGGCTCGCCCGTCAGAGCTCGTGGTTGCCGACGTGGGCGCTATCGTGCCCCCGCCGAGCGTCACGCTGAATTCAACCGTCTGTCCCTCGACTGGTCGACTCTTGGAATCGGTGACTCGCACGATCAACGAATCGGTGAGCGCGGAACCGACCGTGCCGGTCTGGGCGTCTCCCTTCACCACGGTGATCGTGGTGGGGAGGCCGTCGTTCGGAAGTACCAGCGTGTCGCCACCGCCGCACGCGACGGCAATGCCGGCGCTGAAGGCGGCGACCGCAAGCCGGATACGGCGCGGAGGTCGCAAGAGTACTCGCAGTTGTCGGACGCGAGCGCGCCCGCCGGACGGCGGGCGCACTCTGTGAAGATAGCGTGCCGGGACGGGTTGCGTGAGCCCTAGATTCCACCCGCCTGATAGGTAAACGCGAGCCCGAGCGCCTTAACCCGCTCCCGATAGCCGCCACCTTCCGCGCCGGAATAATCGTGACCCTGGAAGTCGATCGTCGGTGTGAGGGCGAAGTGACGTCCGAGGCGGATGTCGTACCCGAGGCCGAGCACTGCCGCAAAACCGACGTCGCTGATGGTGGGACCGCCCTGGTAGGCCACCGCGCTCCGCCCAAATCCGAGGCCGCCCTTCAGGTACAGCCCGGCTCGGCTGAGCGGGTAGAACTGCGCGATCGCGAACAGGCCGCCGACCGATTCCACGGCGCTGGCGCCGTTCTGGTCGTGGATCGTGTGGAACCAGCTTGAAAGCTCCGCACCGAGCCGAAGACTTTGATTCAGGGTTCCGCCCAGGCGGAGCTGCATCGTCGGCTCGGTGAGCTCGTCACTGTAGCCGAGCCCGTCATTCTTGAGATCGACAGCTTCGCTGCCTGCGCCAAACCCAAGCGATCCCCAGAAGCCGTGTCGGCTCCGGCCGGACACGTCGACGATTCCGGGGCGCGGCTGTTGCGCGTGGAGGGCCGGCGCGACGAGCATCGGCAGCGCAACGGCCAGGATGGCGGAGCGGACGGTTCTCATGGGGTGATCCACGTGTTTGGGTGTGACGGAAACCCGCGCGACGCCTGTCTCCGAGCAAGGAGTGCGCCGCGCGGACGCCCTGCAGCTATCTTCGTGTCCACTGCGAGTTTGCGGAATGCGCTCGAAACGCCTGTCGCCGGAACTGTCCGAAAAAAGGACACTGATGTCATCGGGAAGACACTTTGCGTTCCCCGTCCTGCTGGTGCTGGTCGCCGCCGTATGCGTGCGGCTTGGCGTCTGGCAGCTGCATCGGTTGGGGGCGCGGCGCGCAGCCAATGCCATCGCCGCCGCGGCGGCGCAGCTGCCGGTCGTCGATCTCGACACCGCAACCGGTCCCGGCCTGGCGCACCGGCGGATCAGGGCGCAGGGCCGCTATGACCGGTCGCATGAGGTGGTGCTTCGCGGGGTGACACGAAGTGACGTGCCCGGAGTTCACGTCGTCACTCCGCTGGTGCTGGACGGTGGGCGGAAAGCCATTCTGGTGAAGCGCGGCTTCGCGCCCGCGGCGGACGCCGTCACTGCGCGCCTCGACTCTCTCGACGAGCCGGGAGAGGTGACAGTGACCGGCATTGGCGTGCCGATCGAAACGCAGGGCGACAGCGGACGTCCGCTGGTCCATGCCGGCGCGACCACATTCGCGCGGCTCGACCGTGCAGCGCTCGCGCGCCGGATCCCGTACGAGCTGTTCGAGGTCTACATCCTGCAACTTCCCGACTCGTCTCTCCCTTCCCTGCCGCGCCGTCTCGAGCCGGCGCCGCTCGACGACGGCCCACATCTGAGCTACGCGATCCAGTGGTTCTCCTTTGCGACGACCGCGCTCGTGATCGCCGGCATCTTCGCGTTCAGGTCGTCGGCCTCCGGCCGTCCAGTTCCTCGATCGTCTTCGTAGACGGTCGCGTCGTCTGCTGCAGGCGCCGCGCCGTCGCTTCCGCGCCCCGCATGGCGCGCAGCAGGTTCCGGCCGGCGAGCTTCGTCAGATCGGCGTCGCTCCATCCGCGGCGGATCAGCTCGGCGAATACATATGGGAATTTCGACGCGTCCTCGAGGCCAACCGGCGTTTCGTCCACGCCGTCGTAATCGCTGCCGATCCCCACGTGATCGACGCCGGCGATTTTCCTGACGTGCTCGATGTGATCGGCGACATCCTTGATGGTGGCCTGCGGGCGCGGGTGCGCGGCCCGATAATCCTGCACCAGCTTCCGTGCGGCCGCGCTGTCGGTGGTGGACGAGCGGAGGCGGCGCAGCTCCGCGCGCACATTGCCTTCCCACGCGACGATGTCGTTGGAGACGAACCCCGGAACGAACGTCACCATCACGACGCCGCCGTTCTTCGGCAGCCGCGCGAGAATCGAATCGGGCACATTGCGCGGCACGTCGGTGAGCGCGCGCGCCGATGAATGGGAAAAGATCACGGGCGCTTGCGAGACATCGAGCGCGGCGCTCATCGTGCCGGGCGACACGTGCGACAGATCCACCATCATGCCGAGCCGGTTCATTTCGCGGACGACTTCCTTCCCGAACTCGGTCAGTCCGCCATGGCGCGCACTGTCCTGCGCCGCATCGGCCCAGTCGAGCGTGACGTTGTGCGTGAGCGTCATGTACCGCGCACCGAGGTCGTAGTAGGCACGAAGCGCGCCGAGCGAATTCTCGATGGCGTGGCCACCTTCCATTCCCAGCAGTGATGCGATCCGGCCTCGCTTGAAATCGCGTTCGATGTCGTCGGCGGTCAGCGCCAGCGCCAGCTTCTCCGGATACCGCGCGATCATCCGCCGCGCGATATCGAACTCTTCGAGCTGGATGCGGGCAAATCCGCTGTCCTT
>JBDTQV010000179.1:0-4823 GCA_039932015.1 Gemmatimonadota bacterium
CTCGAGTTCGCCTGGTCGTTCGTGCCGCCACCGTCGCCGTCGGACGGACGCCAGGGGCGGGAGGATCACCTCTACTTCATAGGCTACTGGTATCCGCAGATAGCTGTCTACGACGACGTGAACGGATGGGTTGCCGATCCGTACATGAATGGCGCCGAGTTCTATATGGATCCGGCGGACTACGATGTGCGGCTCAGGGTGCCGCGCGGGTGGGTGGTGGGCGCGACGGGTACGCTGCACGATTCCGCGTCAGTGCTCTCCCGGCGCACGATCGACCGGCTCCGGTCGGCGCGGCGCACGCGCGAAGTGGTGCACGTGATCGCCGCGGACGACCGGGGCCGGGGCGGTGGATTTGCGGCGGGTGGCAAGACGACCGTCTGGCACTTCACGGCAGACAGCGTACGCGATTTTGCGTGGGGCACCAGCGACCGCTACGCCTGGGATGCGACCATCGCGATTGTCCGCGACTCGGCGCGCGCGCGCAGCGACACGGTGATGATCCACAGCTATTTCCGGCTCGACTCCGCGGCGGCGGCGTGGGCGTTGGGCGGCGCGCGCTACACGCGAGATGCGATCGAGCAGATGTCGGCCTGGCTGTGGCCGTACCCGTGGCCGCAGATGAGCTCGTTCGAGGGCGTGCTCACGAGCGGCGGCATGGAGTATCCGATGGCCACCGTGATGCAGCCGTGGGCGGACACGCTCTCGCTCGCCGGCGATCTGATGCACGAGACCGGACACATGTGGTACCCGATGCAGGTGGGCTCGAACGAGACGCGGCATCCGTGGATGGACGAAGGATTGACGCAATTCGACGTCGCGCAGGGAATGCGGGCGCTGTACGGCGTGCCCCGCACCGGCGGGAGGCCCAACGACTCGGAGGCGGGTCAGCGCGGCCGTTATCTCAGCACCGTGCGCGAGGGATTGGACCAGTCACTGATGCAGTGGGGCGACCTGTTTCCGCAGCCGCTG
This sequence comes from Gemmatimonadota bacterium, assembly GCA_039932015.1. GTDB lineage: Bacteria > Gemmatimonadota > Gemmatimonadetes > Gemmatimonadales > GWC2-71-9 > JAICUF01. The sequence goes on from JBDTQV010000179.1 coordinate 970, forward strand.
TATTCGATGTACTACGACAAGACATCGCAGGCGCTCGCCGCGTTGCGCGGCGTGATCGGGGCGGACGCGGTGCAGCGGGGACTTCGAGAGTACGGCCGCCGCTGGACGGGCCGCCATCCCGAGCCGGAGGATTTCTTCAATACGTTCGACGCCGTCGCGGGACGTGACCTCGCATGGTTCTGGGGAACGTGGTTCTACCAGCCGTGGCCGCTCGAACAGGCGATCGGCGAGGTGAGGTTTGACGGCGACTCGGTGCGAATCACGATCGAGGACCGCGGGATGGCGCCGATGCCCGTGCGGCTGGCCATCACACGCGGTGCCTCAGTCGAGCGGCTCGAGGTGCCGGTTACGGTCTGGCTCGGCGGTGCCCGCCGCGCGCTCGTGGCGATCGCTGCGGCGCCGGGCGTCTCGATGATCGAGATCGATCCCGAGCAGGTGTTTCCCGACGCCGATCGCAGCAACAACAGTTGGGTCCGCCGGCCGAAGTGACGAGCGTGCCTCAGCTCGTCGGGGTACCGGTGCGCGGGCCGGCCGGCAGGTGCTCGGTGAGGTAGCGGTCGAGCAGCGTGTAGATGTGCTGCGTCGTGCCGGGTCCCTCGAAGATGCCGTGCGTGCGGTTCGGGTAGACCATCACGTCGAACCGCTTGCCCAGCTGGATGAGCTTGTTGATCAGCCGCTCGGTGCCCTGGAAGTGCACGTTGTCGTCACCCGAGCCGTGGACGACGAGCAGGTTTCCCTTGAGCCCTTCCGCAAAGTTGATCGCCGAGCCCTGCTTGTACCCCTCGACATTCCCCTGCGGGAGCCCCATGTAGCGCTCCTGATATATCGTGTCGTAGAGCTTCTGGTCGGGCACCGGTGCCACGGCCATGCCCACCTTGAAGAGCTCCGGATTCCGGAACATCGCATTGAGCGTGTTGGTCCCGCCGCCGCTCCAGCCCCAGATCGCGATGCGCGTCGTATCCACGAACTTGTGCAGCGCAGCGAGTGCCCGGATGCCGCCGGCCTGGTCCGCCGTGGCGAGCACGCCAACCGAGCCATAGATGCTCTTCCGCCACGCGCGTCCCTTGGGCGCAGGGGTGCCGCGGCCGTCGATGCTGACCACGAGATAGCCCTGGTTGGCGATCATCCGGTGGAACAGCATGCCCGAGCCGCCCCATGCATCGTTCGCGGTCTGTGCCGCCGGCTCTCCGTACACCTGCATCAGCACGGGGTATGACTTGGTCGAATCAAAATTGGCCGGCTTGATCATCCATCCATCGAGCGGCACACCCGCCGCGCTCTTGACATGGAAAAACTCCGGCGGCGGTGCCTTGAGCGCCGCGAACCTCGCGCGGAGCGAGTCGTTGGTCTCGAGCACGCGTACGACCGCGTGCGACGGCAGCCGCACCAACTCGGCCCGCGGCGGGATGTCGAACGCCGAGTAGGTGTGCACGGCCCAGTGTCCGTTGGGCGAGATGTCGTAGGCGTGGCGGCCCGGCTGGTCAGCGGGCGAGACGCGTGTGGCCTTGCCACCCTTGAGCGGCGCGCGATAGAGGTAGCGCTGTGTCGCGTCGGTCGGTGATGCGAGGAAGTAGACGATGCCGGCCTTCTCGTCGAGGCCGGTGAACGCGATCACGTCGAACGGGTCGGCGGTCATCTTTTTGAGGCCGGTGCCGTCGCGACGCATGCGGTAGATGTGGCGCCAGCCGTCCTGCTCGCTGGTGAAGAGTACGGTCTTGCCGCCGTCGATCCAGCGGAGATCGGGCACGTCAACCCACGCACTGTCGCGCTCGGTGTAGATCGGGCGGCCCTTCCCCGTCGTCGCGTCGCCCACCCAGAACTCGTCCTGGTTCTGCTTGCGATTCAGATGCTGCACCAGAATCGAGTTGGGGTCGAGCCACTCCATCCCGGCGATGTAGCTCGTTGCCGTGTCGCCCTCGACATCGAGCCAGTTGACCGCGCCTCCGGTGGCAGCGACGATGCCGATCGTCACGTGCGAATTGGTGGTGCCGGCCTTGGGATATGGAATTTTCGTGACGAACGGATAGAGGGAATCGGTGTCGTTGATGAGCATGTAGTCCCGCACCGGCGACGCGTCGAAGTGCCAGAACGCGACGCGCCGGCTGTCGGGGCTCCAGTCGAATGCCTTCCGGATGTCGAGCTCCTCCTCGTAGACCCAGTCGGAGGTGCCGTTGATGCTGGTGCGCGAGCCGTCGCTGGTGAGCCGGGTGATCCGGTTGTCGGCGAGGTTCTCGACGTACATGTCGTTGTCGCGAACGTACGCGACCTGCTTTCCGTCCGGTGAGAACGTCGCGAACATCAGCGTCGACGGCTTCGCGTCGCCGCCCAGCTTCGTCAGCTTGCCCGAGCTGCGGTCGAGCACCCAGTAGTCACCACGCGTGTTCTGTCGCCAGACCTTTTTCGTATTAGTGAAGAGCAGGAGCTTGGAGTCGTCGTCGGACCAGGCGAAGCTCTGGAAGCGGAGCGCCGCGCTGTCGCCGGCCGGCGTCAACTGCGACGCGGTGACGAGCACGCGCTTCGCATCGGTCGCGGTCTCGTGGCGGACGATCTCCCGGCCCCGGCCATCGGCCGCGGGGTCGACCGTGATGAACGCATCGCCGCCCTCGACCCAGCGGAGCTGGCCCACGCCGCGGGCGCTGAACTCCGGTGAAAACACGCGGGCGACGGTGAGGCTGTCGCCGGGCCCGGCCGGCGCAGGAGACTGCGCGGCGAGCACGGGAGCGAGGAGCAGCGTGATGACGCCGGCGCAAAACCGAGCTGAACGCATGCGATGGCCTGTGGCGCGGGGAAGTTGTAGGGTGAAGCAATGCAGGGAAGTATGCCGCACCGCCCTCGGTGAGGCCAGTGATGCAAACTGCTCCGGCTGCATGCACCTCCGGCCGCTCAGCCCGCGTCCGGCCCCAGCTACCGTTGCGGCCGTCGAGCCTCGGTGCGCTTATGGGTGTGAGCGTGGAGCGGCGCTGCGAATCTGATCCGGATAGATGACAGGACGATGACGCGCGCGGGCCGGCCGTTGTCGCGCGGCGGCGCCGTGCGTAGCGTTCAGGCGCGCCGTTTCCGTTTCTTCTCCCACGGGATTCCGATGCGACACGCCCTACCCGTCGTACTCCTTGCCGTGGCGACCGCCTTGGCGACCGCCGCCGCGCCCGCCGCTTCGGCCCAGACGCCGCCGCCGCGCGTCTTCACCCACGCCGACACGCTCCGCGGCGGCAACGGCCCGGGCCGCGCCTGGTGGGACGCTGAATTCTACGATCTGCACGTGCGGGTGAATTCGGCGGACTCGAGCATCAGCGGCCATAACGCGATCACCTACAAGGTCCTCCAGCCGGCCACCCAGATGCAGATCGATCTGCAGATGCCGCTCGAGGTGGACAGCATCGTCCAGCAGTCGGCCCGCCTCCAGTACCGCCGGGACGGCAACGCGTTCTTCGTCACACTCCCGGCCGCCGCCCAGGCCGGCGACCGCGGCGTCGTGACCGTCTGGTACCACGGCAACTGGCGGCGTGCTCCCGGCGACACCGCTACCCGCCGCCGCAACGCCGGTCCCGTGCACTGGTCCGTGGACAGCGCCGGCGCCCCGTGGATCGCGACATCCAACGAGGGCCCCGGTGCCAGCACCTGGTGGCCCCTCAAGGATCTTCCGGCGGACGAGCCCGACAGCCAGCGGATTGCGGTCACAGTTCCGGATCCGATGATCGACGTCTCGAATGGCCGCCTTCGGTCCATCACGAAGAACACCGATGGCACCACGACGTTCGAGTGGTTCGTCGCAAACCCGCTCAATACGTATGACGTCGCCATCAATGCGAGCCGCGCATACGTGCCGGTGCGCGACGAGTACACCGGCGAGAAAG
>JBDTQV010000180.1:0-4819 GCA_039932015.1 Gemmatimonadota bacterium
GGTGGGAGCTGGTCGGCGCGTGCTCCTGGGCGCTGATCGGTTTCGAGTGGCGGGATGCAGGGCGCCCGCGCGCCGCGCTCGACGCGTTCCTTGCGACGCGAGCCGGCGATCTCGGCCTTTACCTCGCCGCGGCCGCCGTGTTCGCGGGCACGGGCACGCTCCGCTTCGCCGGCCTCGGCGGACTGCACGGCACCGCGCTTCAGGTCGCGGCCGGCGGCCTGCTGCTGGCGGCGGCCGCCAAGTCGGCCCAGCTTCCGTTCTCGCCATGGCTCTTTCGCGCCATGGCCGGCCCCACGCCCGCTTCCGCGCTCCTTCATTCGGCCACGATGGTGGCCGCGGGCGCCTACGCGCTGGCCCGGCTTGCGCCGTCGCTGGCGGGAGCATCCTGGCTTGCCCCCGCCATCGCGGGGCTCGGGCTTGCCACAGCGCTCGCGGGAGCCATCGTCGCCGGGACACAGCGGGATCTCAAGAAGGCGCTTGCCGCGTCAACCTCGGCGCAGTACGGCCTCATGTTCGTGGCGATCGGCACCGGGTTTCCCAGCGCCGCGGGCGCCCACCTCGTCGCGCACGCCGCCTTCAAGGCCCTGCTCTTCCTCGGCGCCGGTATCGCGCTGCACGCCGCTGGCACGCTCGATGTCGAGCGACTCGGTCTTGGCCGCGCGCTGCCGCGGGCGGCCGCCTGCTTCTGGATCGGCGCGCTGGCGCTCGCGGCCGTGCCGCCGCTCGGTGCCGCATTCACCAAGGAGCGGATCGTGGCATCTGCGGAAGCGGCGGGAATGTGGATGACGCTCGGGGTGGTCGTGGCCGGAGCGCTGAGCGCCTTCTACGCGCTGCGCCTCGCGCTGCTCGCCTTCGGGCCGGCCCGGGCCGCCAACCCGACCGCCGGGCACACGGCGAATCGGCCGAGTGCCGCCGCACTCGCCGGGCCGGTGGCGCTGGCCGGTGTGACGCTCGCCCTCAGCGTCCTCTGGCTTCCCGGTGCGAACGGTGTCGTCGCCCGGTTCTTCGGCGCACCGCTACCGGCGGGGAGCGGCGCCATGGCGATCGTCTCGGTGGCGGCGGTCGTCCTGGCGGGCGCCACGGCCGCACTCCTCTGGCGGCGCGGCCACCTCGCGCGACTCGGTCTGTCCGAGCGGGTGCTCCGGTGGAGTGACGAGTGGCTCGGGCTTTTGCCGCTGGCCCGGGTGGTCATCGCGCGACCGACGCTGTTCGCTGCGCGGACGCTCGCCGCGGTCGACGATCGCGTCGTCGACGCGGGCATCCGCGGTGCCGCTGCGGTGGCCCGGGCACTCTCACGCGGAACCGCGTGGTGGGGCGAGCGCGGCCTGGATGGCGTCGTGCGCGCGTTGGCCGTCGCCGCCGTTGGACTCGCGAGCGCATCGCGCATCGCCGACGACCGCGGCATCGATCCCGCCGTCGAGGGCATGGCTCGGGGCATCGGCGTCGCGGGGGATCGCAGCCGGCGGCTGCAGACCGGGCTCGCGCACCAGTACTACGTGCTCCTCGCCGCAGGCGTGCTCGTGCTCGCGGCAGCCGCCGCCATCTGGAGGTAAGGAACCCGTGCTCACACTCGCCATCCTGGCACCGTTGCTCGGAGCCGCCCTGATCCTCGCATTGCCGACGACGCGGGAGCGCACGCTTCGCACCGTCGCCGGCGCCGCGGCGCTCGTCCCGCTCGTGATCGTGATGGTGAGCTGGTGGAATTTCCTGGGAACGGGTGCCTTCGAGCAGGTCGAGACGGTCCGCTGGATTCCGACGCTCGGCGCCAGCTACAAAGTGGGTCTCGATGGGCTCTCGCTGCCGCTCGTCGCGATGACGGCGCTGCTCTTTCTCGCGTCCATCGTCTACCCGGCCGATCTGCGGGGCCGGCCCAAGGCGTACCTGGCGCTCTTTCTCTTTCTTGAAGCCGTGTCACTCGGCGTCTTTCTCGCCCTCGACCTGCTCCTCTTTTACGTCTTCTGGGATCTGAGTCTCGTCGGGATGTATTTCCTGATCGGCGCCTGGGGACACGGCGAGGCCGCGCAGCGGGCGGCGCTCAAGTTTTTCCTCTATACGCTCGCGGCCTCGCTCGTGATGCTGCTGGCCATCCTCGCGCTCTACCTGCACACCTCGCCGCGCACGTTCGACATGGCGCGGCTCATCGCCGAGCGTCCGCTCGACGGCGCGGGCGTAACGGCGACGCTTACGTTCCTGGCCTTTGCCGTCGCCTTCGCCGTCAAGGCCCCGCTGGTGCCGTTCCACACCTGGCTGCCGCCGGCTCACGTGGATGCGCCGGCGCCGGCATCGGCGATTCTGGCCGGAGTCCTCCTCAAGATGGGGACCTACGGGTTTGTGCGGATTCTGCTGGAGATGATGCCGGCGACATTCGCGCGCTTTGCGCTGCCGCTCGGCGTTTTCGCGGTGGTGAGCATCGTGTATGGGGCGCTCGTCTCACTCGCGCAGCAGAACCTGAAACGCCGGATCGCGTACTCCAGCGTCAATCACATGGGGTACGCCGTGCTCGGCATCGCGGCGGCCGCCGCACTGGCCAACGTGCGTCCCGACGCCCGCGCGCTGGCGCTCACCGGCGCCACGGTGGAGATGGTCGCGCACGGGCTCATCACCGGGGCACTGTTCCTCATGACGGGCTCGATCTGGCAGCGCGCCGAGAGCTATGAGATCGGCGCGTTCGGCGGCCTTGCGCGGCGGGCACCGGCGCTCACCGCGCTCGCGGTGCTCGCCGCCTTCGCGAGTCTCGGCCTGCCGGGACTCGCGGGATTCGTGGCGGAGTTCCAGATCTTCGTCGGCACCTTCGCCGTCTATCCCTGGCTCGCCGCGATCGCGCTGCTTGGCATCCTCCTGACGGCGGCGCTGTTCCTCAATCTCATCCAGCGCATGTTCCTCGGAGCGTTGCCCGAGCGGTGGCGTGACTGGAACGATCTCCGGTCCATCGAACTCGTCCCCCTCGGGGTGCTGCTCACCCTGGTCGTGGTGATCGGCGTCGCGCCCGGCTGGCTGCTCAGTGTCATCGACAGCGCCGTGCGGCCTCTGGTCGCACGATGACGAGCAGCCGCGCGTGAACGCGGCGGACGGCATGCCCGTCGGCGACGTACTGCCGGAACTCGCGTTGCTCGTCGGCGCCGTCGGCGTGCTGCTCTTCGCGCTGTTCGCCCCGCGGCGGCGGCAGGCGTGGGCAGCCGGCCTCGCAACTGTTGCCGTGGTCGTTGCCGCCGGGCTCACGCTCGCGTTGCCGGGTGGCCGGCAGTGGCTGACGTTTCACGACACCTACGCGGTGGACGGCGCGGCCGTCGCCGCCAAGCTCATCGTGCTCGGCGCCACGGTGATCGTCATCGCGCTGTCGGTCGACTGGTTTCGTGAGGATCCCCGCCACGGGGAGTATTACGCGCTGTTGCTGTTGTCGAGTCTCGGCGCCGTCCTGCTGGCCGGTGCCACCGACCTCATGGAGCTGGTCCTCGGCGTACTGCTCTCCTCCGTCACCGGCTACGTGCTCGTCGCATACCATCGCCAGTCCCGCCGCTCGGCCGAAGCGGCGACCAAGTATTACCTGCTTGGAGCGTTGACCAACGCCTTCATGGTGTACGGCGTGGTTTTTCTCTTCGGGCTCGCCGCGACCACCACGTTCACCGGGCTGCACGAGCGGTTGGCCGGCGCCGACCCCCTGGCACTCGTGGCGGGGACCGCGCTCGTGGTCGTCGGTCTCGCGTTCAAGATGGGCGCGGTGCCGGCCCACGCCTGGATGCCCGATGTAGCGGACGGCGCGCCCGCCCCGGTGGCGGCATTCATCACGGTCGTCCCCAAGGTGGGTGCGCTGATCGCGCTCGCGCGATTGGTACTCATCCTGCCGGAGGGTGGCGTCGGCTGGCGTCCACTCGCCGCCCTGCTCGCCGCACTCACGATGACGCTCGGGAACCTCGCCGCGCTCCGGCAGGACGACGTCCGCCGGCTGCTTGGCTGGTCCGCGGTGTCGCAGACCGGCTATGGGCTCATGGCCGTCGTCGCGCTCGGCCGCAGTCCGCTCGCCGTGCCCGCGCTGCTCTATTTCCTCGCGGCGTATGCGGTCGGCGGGCTCGCCGCGTTCGGCGTGGTGGTCGCGCTGAGGGGGCGCGCCGACCGTGAGGGGTATGCCGGCCTCGCGGCCACGCATCCCTGGCTGGCGGCCACGCTCGCCGTGGCCCTGCTCTCATTCGTGGGCATTCCACCGACGGCCGGCTTCGCGGCCAAGCTCGCCTTGTTCGGCGCCACGCTGGATGCGGGGTACGGCTGGCTTGCCGTGGTGGCCGTGGCGAATTCCGTGATCTCGCTCGCGTACTATGCGCGGGTACTCGCGCCGATGTACTTCGGAACGGCGGCGGCACCGTTCCCGGTGCTGGGCCGGTGGGCGGTCGTCGGCGCCCTGGTGAGCGCGGCGGGCATCCTCGTATTCGGGATCGGCGCGGGGGCGGCGTTCGACTGGCTGCGTGCTGCGCGGCTGCTGCCGGGGTAGCGGACCAATGACTTCGGCGAGCGACGATGATGACTGGTCTCGGAACCGTCATTCGCTAACGCTCACCCCGATCGGGGCCTCTCGCCCGCGACCGCCCTCGGCTGATTGAGCAGCGCTGCCGGCGCGGTCAGGCTGGCGGCCGGATGCGCTTTTGATTGTCGAACACGCCCTCCTGGCGAACCTTCCAGATCTTCCTCGGCGCGCCCCGGCACCGCTTGGCATCGCTCACCTGCAGGCCGCCGTACTCCTTCCGCCACCGACTAGAGCGTTTCCCGCGAGATCCCATACCGGCGGCCGCGGACACTCGGTCGCAGTCGCGCTGGTCAGGAGGTGGTG
>JBDTQV010000181.1:0-4815 GCA_039932015.1 Gemmatimonadota bacterium
CGCCCGGACCCGTGCGCGGCGCGTCGTCACCGCCGGGCTCACCGCCGCCGACTGCATGCCGTCCGATCTGACGATCGACAGCCTTGGCCGCGCATCCTTCAGCGCAGATGGTCACCGCGTCGTCCTACCGTATCCCGGACGCCACCTGGCGGCGAACGCAATGCTGGCGTGGGCGCTCGTGCGTGAGCTCGCGCTCGATCCGGCGGCGGCCGCGTCCAACCTCGGAACGCTCGTCATTCCGGGCGGCCGGAGCGAGCTGACCCAGCACGGCGGACTCACCATTCTCAACGACTGCTACAATGCCAATCCGCAATCGTTCGCTTCGGCGATTGGGACGGCGCAGGCCATGCGGGCGGGGCGCCGTCTTGTGTTCGTGGCGGGCACGATGCGCGAGCTGGGCGCGGCGTCGGCGCAACTCCATGCGGACGTTGCGCAAGATCTCGTGGCACTCGCGCCCGACCTGATCGCGGTGGTGGGCGAGTTCGCCGCGGCGCTTGCACCGTACGCGGCCGAGCTTGGCGACCGACTCCTTGTCGCGCCGGACGCGCCGGCGCTCGGTCCACTGCTGGCGCGGCGGCTCCGCGGCGATGAGGTCATCGTGCTCAAGGCATCCCGCGGCGTGGCGCTCGAACGTATACTTCCGCTCCTGCTCCAGCCCACGCCGACATCGTCCGAGGTCTGATGTTCTACTACCTGCTTGCCCCGCTGGGCAAGAAGTACATCATCTTCAACCTCTTCAACTATATCAGTTTCCGGGCCGCGGGGGCGACGGTCACCGCGCTGCTCATCGCCTTCGTCGTCGGCCCTGCCATCATCGATCGGCTCCGCGCCCACAAGGTGGGGCAGGTGATTCGCGCGGAAGGTCCGGCCAGCCATCAGAGCAAGCGCGGCACGCCCACCATGGGCGGCCTGATCATCCTGCTCTCGACCGTGGTGCCCACGTTGCTGTGGGCTCAACTGCACAACCGCTTCGTGATCGTAGCACTTCTCTCGATGCTCTGGATGGGCTGCATCGGATTTCTCGACGACTACCTCAAGATCGTCCAGGGCAAGTCGCGCGGCCTCGTGGCCAAATGGAAGCTTGTGGGGCAGTGCTCATTCGGCGTCCTGCTCGGGCTGTTTCTCATCTTCAAGCCTGTCGTGTCGCCCGACATCATCCCCGCCGCCGCCACGACGCTTCCGTTCTTCAAGTATCTCGTCGTCAGTTTCGCGCCGTGGCTCTACGTCGCGTTCGTCACGACGGTGACCATCGGCAGCAGCAACGCGGTCAATCTCACCGATGGCCTCGATGGGCTCGCGGCCGGGCTCGGCGCGATTGCGGCGTTCGCCTTCGCGATCTTCGCGTATCTGTTCGGCCGGACTGACCTGACCAGCTCGCTCTTTCTCTTCTATCTGCCCGGCGCGGGAGAGCTTGCCGTGTTCTGTGTGGCGCTGATGGGCGGCTGCGTCGGATTCCTCTGGTTCAACGCGCACCCCGCGCAGGTGTTCATGGGCGACACCGGAAGTCTCGCGATCGGTGGCGCACTTGGCACGGTCGCGATTCTGTTGAAGGCCGAGTTTCTGCTGCTGCTCATCGGCGGCGTCTTCGCCGCAGAGACGGTGTCCGTGCTGCTGCAGACCTCGGTGTACAAGTGGTTCCGGCGAACACGCGGCAAGGAATACGCGGACAGTCACCGTGTGTTCCGCATGGCGCCGTTGCACCACCATTTCGAGAAGCTCGGATGGGCCGAGACAACGGTGGTCACCCGCTTCTACATCCTGGGACTTCTGTGCGCCCTCGTGGCGTTGTCCACGCTCAAGATCCGGTGACGATGCTCGACGAGTGGCGCGCAAGCGCGCGCGAGGTTGCCGTAGTAGGACTGGCGAAGAGCGGGGTGGCGGCCGGACTGTTGCTCCGGGAGCGCGGCATTCCGGTCTACGCGTCCGACACTGGGCACGGGCCGCGATTCGAGGGGTGGGCCGACCAGCTGCGCGCGGTTGGTGCAGAGGTGGAGGTCGGCGGTCACGATCTCGAGCGGATTGCGCGGAGTGTGGCGGTGGTGGTGGCGCCCGGCGTTCCACCGGACGTACCGCCGCTTGCCGCCGCACGCGCGGCGGGCATTCCGATTCACGCCGAGGTCGATGTGGGGTTCGTGGCGCTGACGCGCACCCGCTGCGTGGCGATCACCGGGACCAACGGCAAGACGACGACTACGTCACTCGCGGCACACGTGATGACGGCGATCGGTCTCCGTGCCGAGACGGCGGGCAACATCGGACGCCCGCTATCGGACGTGGCGCGCCTGGCCGATCCGCCCGGCTGGCTCGCGCTCGAGCTGTCGTCGTTCCAGCTGCACGACGCCCCGAACGTGAAGCCCGACATCGGGGTGCTCACCAACCTCGCGCCCAACCACCTCGATCGCTATCACTCCCTCGACGAATACTACGGGGACAAGGCGCTGCTCTTCGCCAACGCGGACGCGAAGGCGGTCTCGGTGTCGAACGCGGATGATGCGGTGGTACAGCGAATGATGCAGCGCGTTCCGGGCACGCATCTTCGATTCTCGATAGTCGGGGAGGCCGAGGCGTGGTACGATCGCGGGCGGGGCGCGTTGATGCTCGGCGGCGTCGAGGTGCTCGACCGCCGGGAGTTGCCGCTCCTCGGTGATCACAACGTTGCGAATGCCCTCGCATCCGTCCTCGTTGCGCATCAGCTGGGTGGCACCATCGACCGAATGGCCGCGGGACTCCGCACCTTCCGATCGATCGCGCACCGCGTCGAGCCGGTACGCGAGGTGCGCGGCGTGCTGTGGGTGAACGATTCGAAATCCACCAATATCACTAGCACCGAGGTCGCCATCGCGGCGCTCGACCGGCCGTTCGTGCTGCTGCTCGGCGGCCGCCACAAGGGCGAGCCGTATGCCCGGCTGGCGCCGTTGCTGGCCGACCGGTGCCGGGCGGTCATCGCCTACGGCGAGGCGCGCGCGCAGATCGTGCAGGACCTCGCGGGATCGGTGCCCATGGTCGAGGGCGGCAGCTTCGATGACGTAGTGGCGCGCGCGGCCGCGCTCGCCGAGCCGGGGGATGCAGTACTTCTGTCGCCGGCCTGCTCGAGTTACGACATGTTTGAGAACTACGAGCAGCGGGGCGCCTATTTCCGCGCGGCCGTCGAGGACATGTAGGTGCGCCAGATCCGTCACCCAGGCGAGATGCGCTGGGAAACCCGGCTGCTCGGAGTCGTCACCCTCACACTGCTCGTGATCGGGCTCGTGACGACGTACAGCGCGACGTGGGTGACGCAGCATGCGTCAGGCGCGGGACTGACCTACGCATTGAAGCAGCTCATCGGCGCGGCGCTCGGTGGGGTGCTGCTGATTGGGGCGTCGCGAATCGACTACCACCGATGGCGGCAATGGGCGTGGCCGCTCCTGATCGGCACCGTCGTGCTGCTCCTCATTCCGCTGCTGCGCATTCCGCACGTCGCGTACTGTGCCAATGGCGCCTGCCGCTGGATCGTCGTCGGACCAATCAATTTTCAGCCGTCCGAGCTGGCGCGCCTGGTCATCATCATCTGGTGCGCGATGCTCGCGACGAAGAAGGGCGCCCAGATGCGCGAGTTCAAGCGCGGGGTGCTTCCATTCATCATCGTGCTGGGCGGGGTGTCGCTGCTCATTTTCATCGAGCCGAACCTGTCCATGGCAACACTCGTCGCGCTGCTGGGCGGGCTCGTGCTGTTCGCGGCGGGGGCGCGCATCGGACACTTCGTGCTGCTCACGGTGGGGGGGGCACTGCTGGCGTATAATCTGATTCAGAGCGCCGCATACCGCCTCGCGCGGCTGCTGACGTTTCGGGACCTGTCCACCGCCAGTCCTGATGCAAAGTACCAGATCATGAATTCGCTGATCGGCATCGGCTCGGGTGGATTGTTCGGTGTGGGGTTCGGTGAAGGACAGCAGAAGCTCGGCTATCTGCCGGAGTCGACGTCCGACTTTCTGTTCAGCTCCATCGCCGAGGAGTGGGGGTTCATTGGCGTGTGCGTGATCGTGGGGCTGTATGGTCTCTTCTGCTGGCTGGGCTTTCGCATCGCAAAGACGGCGGCAGATCCGTTCGGCCAGTACCTCGCCGTTGGACTCACGGCGACGGTGGGTGTCACCGCATTCATGCATATGGCGGTGACATTGAATCTTATGCCCACCACCGGGCTCACACTGCCGTTCATGTCCTACGGACGCTCGAGTCTGGTGATCTCGCTGCTCAGCACCGGGATCCTGATCAACATCGGCCGCCAGCGCGGGCGGAAAATTCCCGAGCCGAAGGTCGCGCGCTGATGCGGCGTGTGCTGATTGCCGGGGGTGGCACCGGCGGTCACCTGATGCCGGCACTCGCCATTGCGGCGCAGATTCGTGCGAGCGAGCCAGAGGTCGAACCGGTGCTCGTGGGCGCTGCCCGCGGTGTCGAGGCACGGATGCTGCCCGAGCGCGACTTCCGGTACCATCTGCTGCCCGCCGAGCCGATCTACCGCCAGGCCTGGTGGAAGAACGCGCGGTGGCCGTTCGTCGCCATCCGGCTCCTCCGCCGGCTCGACCGCGTGTTCGCCGAGGAAACGCCGGCGGCAGTGATCGGCACCGGAGGCTATGCGTCCGCACCGGTCGTCTGGTGGGCGGCGCGGCGCGGTATTCCCACCGCGATTCAGGAGCAGAACGCGTATCCGGGGCTTTCGACCCGCCGCCTCGCCGGCCTCGTCCGACACGTTTACCTGGGCCTGCCGGAAGCGCGCCCGCTGATCCGGACCGGCCGCAACACGGTCGTCTTCGACACCGGGAATCCGATCGTTCC
>JBDTQV010000182.1:0-4788 GCA_039932015.1 Gemmatimonadota bacterium
CCGAACTTCGTATTGTCCTCGGCCAGGAAGCGCTTGTTGCGGAAGTCGTAATCCCACTCGCACCCGTAGTCCTTGTTGCTGTAGAGGACGGCGATACGGCCGTCGATCTCGATCGCCTTGAGATAGTCGTGCACCAGGTCGTCGCCCCAGCCGTTCAGCTCCAGCCCGGTGGCCGGCGGACCATCCGTGAAGCGGAAGAATGCCGTATAGAGCGGATGCGTTTTGGGAATTTTCCGCAGTGCGTTCGTGCCGAAGATCGCGCGCATCTGCGCCTCGAACGACCGTGCGAACAGGCCGTCGATGTCGTGATTGCAGTCGTCGGCAAACACGAATCCGCCGTTGCGAACAAAGCGCTCGAAAATCTCCCGCTCGCGCGCGCCGAATTGCACGAGCCGGTGTCCCGCGAGGTAGGCAAAGGGAGATTCCAGCACCTCGGCGCTGTCCAGCCCGATGACGTGCTCGCGCGTGTCGAGCTGGACCGTGGTGTACTCGAGCAGCGAGTGCAGCAGGTTCGACGGCATCCGCTGGTCCACATCCCAGTCACCGGATGCATACCGCAGCCGGACGAAACGGAAATCGGCCCGGCGGCGCTCGAATGCGAGCCGGCGCGAGGCGGCGTCCGGGTCGAGCTCGATCATTTCATCACGTGACCGCTCCGTGCGTCACACCGCGTCCGAGAGCGACGTAAACGTGAAGTCGCGCACCCGCATCGGCGGGATGAGGCAGCCACGGACGCGGATCGGCGTGCCGAGCGCGTCCACGTTGTTCAGCATGATGATCGGCGACTCGTTGAACCGCATGTTCTTGATCGCGTACTTGATTTCGCCGTTCTCGACGAAGAACGTGCCGTCGCGCGTGAGACCGGTGAGCAGCAGCGTCTGCGGGTCTACGAACCGGATGTACCAGGTGCGAGTGAGGAGCACGCCGCGCGTCGTATCGCGGATCAGGTCCTGGAGCGACGCGCTGCCACCGGCCATGATGATATTGGCCGGCGGCGGCGTCGCCTCACGCCGCTTCTGCTGCGCCCAGAAGCGGGAGGCGTAGGTATTGCGGACCACGCCCTTGTCGATCCACGACGTGCGCTCGAATGCGCGCCCATCGCCGAGCCAGGGGGTGGTTGGGATTTCCGGATTCGCCGGATCCGACGAAATCGAAATCCGTTCGTCCACCAGCTTCTGCCCAAGCCGCGTCTTGCCGCCGGGCGCAGCAAGGAAGCTGCGCCCTTCATCGGCCTGGCGCGCATCCATGCTGTAGATCATGTCCTGAATGAGCTCGACCGACGCTTCCGGCTCGAGAATCACGGTGTACTTGCCAGGCTCGATTGCGCGCGGGTTCCGGCTGGCCACCGCCTTGTCCAGCGCGATCTGCGAGACCGCGGCAGCGTCGAGCTTGCTGACGTCGTTATAGTCGCGCGTGACGTATCCGGAACCGGTCCCGTCGTTGGTGCGGACGGTCGCCGAATAGTTGACGCCGGTCTGCCGGTCGTAGGCGAACAGTCCCTTGGAGTTGAGCATCGCCGACCAGCTCGATCCATCCTGGATGAATCCGGCGACGGTGCAGTCCCGTGCCTTGGCCGGCGTGATGCTCGAGCGCGCGGCGTTCGCGCGGTACTCGGGCGTGATGCCCGCCGTCGTATCGTAGAATCCGCGCGTCTCCAGATATTTCTGCTGCTCGATCGGCGGCATGAACTCGGGATCTTCCGGTGCCAGGTGCGCGAGCTCCTCCGAACGGCGCACCGCGTGCTCGATCGATGCATCGTCGAACTCGTTGATCGTCGTGGTGCCCGAGCGCTTGCCGAAGCTCGACTGCACGACCAGCGACCGGTTCTCGGCCGATCCCGCCGTCGTCACCGTGTTTCGCGCGTAGCGAAGGTTGCCGCCCGTGCTGGCGCTGAGATTCACTTCGCATGCGTCCGCCTTCGAGCGCTTGACGACCTTCTCGAGGATTTCGCGGGCTTCCTGCTCGGTGAAGGGCACCATCAGATCTTCCTCGCGGTATTGATGACGTTGACGGCATTGAACCGCGCGGTGGATGAGCCGTGCGCGACGGCGCTGATCTGGCCCGGCTCGCCCTTGCCGTCGAAGAAGGTGCCGCCCAGCCGATAGTCGCGCCGGTCGCAGACGCCCGCGCACGAGTTCCAGAACTCCTGCGTGTTCGACTGGTAGGCGACATCGCGCAACATCCCCGCGATCTTCCCGCCCTTGATTTCGTAGAAGAGCTTGCCGCTGAACTGGAAGTTGTAACGCTGCTGGTCGATCGAGTACGAATCCTCGCCGACGATGTAGATCCCCTTGTCGACGCCGGCGATCATCTGCGCCGGGGTCATCGGCGTCGTGCCGGACGCCAGCGACACGTTCGGCATGCGCTGGAACTGCACGTCGTTCCAGCTGTCGGCGTAGCAGCAGCCATCGGACTCGTGCTGCCCGACGATATGCGCCTGATCGCGAATCTTCTGATAGTCGACCAGGATCCCATCCCTGATCAACGTCCATTCCTTCGCCTTGACCCCTTCATCGTCATACCCAACCGTGCCGACGGCGTACGGCTGCGTCTTGTCCGCGATGATCGTGACGGCCGGGCTGCCGTACTTGAAATTTCCGCTCTTCCATTTATCGAGCGTCGCGAAGCTGGTACCGGCGTAGTTCGCCTCGTAACCGAGCACGCGGTCGAGCTCGGTGGGATGGCCCACCGATTCATGAATGGTGAGCCAGAGATGCGACGGGTCGAGCACGAGATCGTACTTGCCCGCGAGCACCGACTTGGCCTTCAGTTTTTCCCTGGCCTGCGGCGCCGCGAGGCGTACGTCTTCGAGCATGTCGTAGAAGTTGCCGTACTTCCGCGGCCCCGGGCCGCTGATCTTTCCACTTGGGCGCGCGGAGAGGTACTCCCAGCCCATGCCCATCGGCGAGCTGAGTGAACCGCGGTCCTCGAACTTGCCGGTGGCCTGGTCGATGAGCGATACGTTGAACTGCGGCCAGATGCGATGGATGTCCTGATCGATGTAGCTGCCGTCGGTCGACGCGAAATACTTCTGCTCGTTCACCAGAAACAACCCGGAGTCGACGAAGTTGGCGCCCGCCTTGAGTCCGGCGGCGCCGACCGCGGCGAGGAGGTCGGCCTTCTCCCCGATCGACACCTCGAACGCGTTCTTCTCGATCGGCGTCTTCCAGCTCACGACGCCGTGCCCCTTCACCGGCGCAAGCTGCACCGGCTCGGTCTGCAGAACGGCATTCGCCTTCGCGATCGCCACTGCTTCGCGCGCGGCGCGGGCCAGTCCGTCGGTCGTGACCTCGTTCGTCGCCGCGAAACCCCAGGTGCCATTCGCGATCACCCGGACACCGGCTCCGAACGATTCGGTGCTGGTGGTGTTCTGGACCTTGGTGTCACGTGCGTTGATGAACTGGTTCAGGTACCGGCCGATCCGGACGTCCGCGTAGGTGGCGCCGGCGGCACGCGCGGCGCCGAGCGCGGCATCGGCCAGGTCCTTCTGGTCTCCTGCGGGAATCGGCGTGAGCGAGCCGCTGAAGTTGGCCACCCGGCGCCCGCGGAGGACGAGCGCGCCGGCCGCCATGCCGGTGAGCTGGAGAAACTCGCGGCGTTCCATCATACGGCGT
Organism: Gemmatimonadota bacterium; assembly: GCA_039932015.1. GTDB lineage: Bacteria > Gemmatimonadota > Gemmatimonadetes > Gemmatimonadales > GWC2-71-9 > JAICUF01. The sequence goes on from JBDTQV010000182.1 coordinate 3,615, forward strand.
CCGAGAGACTGGCGAAATTGAAATCGCGGATTCGCATCGGCGGCACCAGCGAGGGCTGTCCGGTTTCGTCCGTCGCCACCCGCATCGGCTTTCCGAGCGCGTCGAGGTTGTTCATCATGATCACCGGCGACTCATTGAACCGCATGTTCTTCACGGCGTACTTGATCTGTCCGTCCTCGATGAAGAACGTGCCGTCGCGCGTGAGCCCGGTGAAGAGCAGCGTCTGGGCATCCACGCTGCGGATGTACCAGGTGCGGGTGACGAGCAGCCCGCGGCTCGTTCCCTTGATAAGGTCTTCGAGCGACTCGTTGCCGCCCTCCATGATGAAGTTGCTCGGGCCAGGCAGCGCGGGCTTTCCCTGCTTCTCCGCCCAGTACCGCGAGTACGCCAGGTTCTGATAGGCGCCCTTGTCGATCCAGACCGTGCGCTGCTGCGGGCGTCCATCGGACGTCCAGGGGCCCGAGGGCACGTCGGGATTCGTCGGATCGGAATAGATGTGCACCCGCTCGTCCACGAGCTTGTCACCGAGACGGGTGCCGCCACCCGCCTTCGAGAGGAAGCTGCGTCCCTCGTCGGCGCTCCGGGCATCGACGTTGAGCAGATTCTGGATCAGCTCGATCGACGCGGCGGGCTCCAAAATCACCGTGTACTTGCCCGGCTCGACCGCACGCGCGTCGCGGCTCGCGACCGCCTTGTCGACGGCGATCCGCGCAGCCGCGGCGCCGTCGATCTTCGCGACGTCGTTCGCGTCCTGGCCGGCCCAGCCGGAGCCGGTTCCATCCGCCGTGCGCGCACTGATGGTGTACGTGGCCGAGGTCGAGCGGTGAAAGCCGAACAGTCCCGCCGAATTCATTCGGGCCGACCAGCCGGCCCGGTCCTGCAGGAACCCGGCGGCGGTGCACCCCTTCGCCTTCGCGGCGGCGATGCTGTCGCCCGCAAGCTGCGCCCGATAGTCCGCGGTGATGTTCGCGGTGGCGTCGGCGTAGGCCGGCGTCTCCGTGTACTGCTGCGGCCCGAGCGGCGGCATGTATTCAGGGTCCTCGGGCGAGAGCCGCGCCAGCTCCTCCGAGCGCCGCACCGCCCGCTCGATCGAGGCGCTGTCGAACTGGTTGATCGACGTGCCGCCCGACCGCTTGCCGAAGCTCGAGCGCACGTTGAGGCCGATGTTCTCGTC
>JBDTQV010000183.1:0-4726 GCA_039932015.1 Gemmatimonadota bacterium
GCGCTGTCGATCTCGGCCTGGTACGCCGTCTTGCTCTGGCCCAGCATCGTCGCGGCATTGATGATGGCGCGGTGGGTCGTGGCCAGCATGTCGGCGGCCTTCAGGAACACCGCGGCGCGATCCTCGAACCGCCAGTTGCTCCAGTCTCGCTGCGCGTCCACGGCAGCCTTTACGGCGGACTTGATCGTCGCCGAATCCGCCTGATGAACGCGGGCCAGAACACGTGAATGGCAATGCGGCGAAACTACATCTACCTGCTTCCCGGTCCGGACTTCCTTCGCGCCCACGACGACGGGAATGTCGACCTGCTCCGACGCCATGAGCTTGAGGGCGGCCTTGAGCGTATCGCGCTCGGCGCTGCCGGGGGCATAGCTCAGGACCGGTTCGTTGATCGGGGGAGGCGTATTGGGCGTGCCGTTCATCATGTCACCGCTGCTCGGGTTCGACTCGTCGAGCCGAGAAGATAATCGGCCGAGCCCCGCGCGGAACGATCCAGACGGCCATACCTGGAGCCGGAACCGCATCGCTGATACCGAGCGGCACGTCAACGCGGGACCGGCCGACGTCAGCCAGCAGGTGCAGTCCGTCTCCCATGTCCACCACCCGCCGGGCCGTGCCCGCGAACGCCGATTCGCTGCGCTCACCGTCAGCGGCCAGCGCGAGTGCGCCCGCCGGCACCGCAACGACACGGTCCTCCAGTTCGATCACCGTGTAGCCAAGCAGCGCAGCCGTCGCCGAGCTCGGCGGCGCGAGAAACAGCGCCCGCTTGGCGCCGGCCGCCAGCACTTTCCCCTCCGCCAATACGACGAGATGTTCCGCCAGGCGGAACGCTTCCTCGCGGTCATGTGTCACGACGATCGCCGTCCTGGCAAAGCGCTCGAGCATGCCCGGCAGATCGTCGAGCAACTGTGCGCGGGTCGCGCGGTCGACGCCGGCGAGCGGCTCATCGAGCAGCGTGAGCGGCGCCCCCAGCGCGAGCGCCCGCGCCACGTTCACCCGCTGCGACTCGCCGCCGGACAGCTCGCGCGCGCTCCGCTCGAGCAGCGGAACGATGCCGCATTCTTCCGCCGCGGCCTCGATACGGGGACGCCGCTCCGCGTGCGGCACATTCCGAAGCGCGAGCCCGAGCGCGAGGTTCTCCCGCACCGTTCCGCGCACGAACACCGCCGACTGAAATGCATACGCGATGCGGTGGCGCTCACGCTGCTCGGTACCGGCGCCATACTCGACCCGCCCGCGCACCGGGCGCTCCAGCCCGGCGATGCAGCGGAGCAGCGTCGTCTTTCCCGATCCGTTCGGCCCGAAGACCGCCGTGATCGCGCCCGACGGAAACGCCAGATCGGGCACGTCCAGCACCGCCCGCCCGCCGCGCACGACGGAGACGTCCCGCAGGCGCACCTCCATCAGCCGGTCACGCCCGCCGCTGCTGGCCGACGGTCAGAAATGCATTCACCGCGAACGTGAGCCCGAGCAGCACGAGACCGAGCGCGAGCGCGGTCCCCAGCTCGCCCCGGCCGGTGACCGTCACGATCGCCGTCGTGAGCACGCGCGTGTCACCCTGCAGGTTCCCGCCCACGATCATCGACGCACCCACCTCGGACACCACGGCGCCGAATGCCGCCATCACCGCCGCCAGCAGCCCGAGCCGCACCTCTCGGCTGATCAGCCAGACGGTCCGCGCGCGGCCGGCACCGAGTGTCGCGAGCAGGTCCGGCAGCTCGCGCGGAAGCGCCTGGATCGCCGCCGCGGTCACCCCAATCACGACCGGGGTCGCGATGATGAACTGCGCCAGCACCATCGCCTGCCGCGTGTAGATCAGCCCCCATGCACCCAAGGCGCCACTCCGTGACAGCAGCAGCCACACGGCCAGACCGACCACGACCGGCGGCAGCCCCATCCCGGTATTCACCGCAGTGAGCACGAGCGTTCGGCCGGGAAATTCGCGGCGCGCAAGCAGGTAGCCCAGCGGAACACCGGCCAGCATCGCGAGCAGCGTCGCAAGGCCGGAAATCGCCAGCGTTCTGATGACGATGCCGCGCATTTCCGGATCGCCGAACAGTTTCCCCAGCGCGGCGCCAACTCCCTCCTCATTGGCAGGCGCCCGAGTCGCACCCGCGGCACTCGTGTCCCCCGCGGCATCGGGCGTAAACAGCCGCTCGCCGTATTGGGCAATGCCAAAGCGTCCAATTATCGCCTGCGTTTCCGGATTTACCAGAAACGCGACGAACGCCTCCGCCTCCGTCTGGTGCGCCCCCGGATGCCGCGCAGCGTTTACCGCATACGCGTGATAGATGTTCCGAAGCCGCGGGCTCCCCTCGACCAGCGGCACCAGCCGGAGCCGCGCCCGAAACGCGAGGTAGGTGCCGCGATCGGTGAGCGTGTAGGCCGCATGCTCGTCGGCCACCAGCAGCGTCGCACCCATCCCCTGCCCGGTCCGCTCGCGGCGCTGCATCGCAGCGGTATCGATGCCTGCCGCCTTCCAGAGCTCGAGCTCCTTCGACTCGGTACCGGATCCGTCGCCGCGCGAGACGAACCGGCCCGCCCGCGCGATCCGCCGCAGCGCACTGTCCAGCGGCACGCCGCGCGCCGCGGCCGGGTCTTCCGGTGGACCGGCAATGAGAAAATCGTTGTGCATGATGAGGCGGCCGCCGACGAGGTCGCCGCGCTCCACGAAGGGCGCCTCCTTCGCGGGCGCGTGCACCAGCACGGCGTCGGCGTTCCCCCGCGCCGCCAGGTCCAATGCCGCGCCGGTGCCTACGGCAATCACCTTGACGTGAATCCCGCTCTGCGCCTGGAAGCGCGGCACCAGCGAATCGAGAATCCCGCTGTCCTGCGCGCTGGTCGTGGTCGCGAGCACGATCCCGGGCCGCGTACCCTTAGCCGCAGTCCGGCCGCACGCCGGCGCGAAGCCAACGGCCAGCGCGGGCACGAGTAGCAGAAGGCGAAAACGCGAGGGCCGCGCGGACGGTCTGATCATGGGATCGCTGAATCTCTCGTCGCCGCCGATCCAAGGCAAATCGCCCCATTCCCCGGGCCTGGCACCGCTCGCCCGGCGGGCAATCCGGCGTTAGCTTTGCGGGTTCTCGCGAGCCGCCCTGGAAACCTCTCGACCCTCGCCCACGTCAGTTGGACTGTTTTTCGCATTGGAACGTTCGCTCGGTACCCTTTTCAGGTGACGAATGACGACAGCCGAAGCACCTGAATCGAGTACCACCGCGTCTGTGGGGACGCGACGTTTCCTTGGTCTCTCCGCACTCGATCGCCTCACATTGCTGTACGTTGCCGCCGCCTCGGTCCTGCTCGTCGCACATGTCGCCAACTGGCGCGACGCCCGCCCCACCCGCTGGGAAACCGAGTTCCTCATCGCGTCGCACGTGCTGGCGCTCGCCTTTGCGCTGCTGGCCCCGCGCGTTCGGACCCGCTATCGCGGCGAGGATTCGTTCGTGGCCGAGTGGTATCCGGTGATCGTGATGATGGGGTTGTACGCCGGCGTTGGCCTGCTGAATACGGGCGCCGGCGGAGGCACCACCATCGCTTTTGATCAAATCGTGCAGCGCTGGGATCTCGCGATTTTCGGGCGCCAGATTTCGTACGACTGGATCCGCGCGATGCCGTCGCCCGTCCTCTCGTGGGTGCTCCACCTCTCGTACCTTTCCTATTATTTCCTCGTCATTTCCGCACCCGCCGGACTCTGGCTTCTCGGACGCCGGCGCGCGGCGCGGCAGGCCATCTTCGCCATTTCGCTCACGTTCTTCGCCTGCTATCTCGCGTTTCTGCTCTTTCCCGTCGCCGGGCCGCTCTACGCCTGGCCCATGCCGGACAATGCGGCGACCGCGGTCTGGCCCGCGCGCGTGGTGCGCGTGCTGCTCGAGCGGGGCGACGCATGGGGGTCGGCGTTTCCCTCGAGCCATGTGGCGGCGAGCGTCGTCGCCAGCATCTTCGCGTTCCGCGGCTCACGGAAGCTCGGCCTCGTGCTCGCCGTGCCCACGGTCGGAATTGTGTTTGCCGTCGTTTACGGACAGATCCACTACGGGGTCGATGCGCTGGGCGGGCTCGCGGTCGGGCTGGTCGTCTGGGCGGCGACGCCGCGACTGTGCCGGGGACGCTGTCCCGATGCGGACGCGATCGTCCACTGCCGCCCGGCGGGCGAGCGCCACGCGGCGTGAGAGACTGGCGATAACCGCAGGCAGGCGGCTAACATGCACCGCATGCTGCGGCTCCGGCCGACCCGAACCTCAGGACCGATGATGAACCGGGCTCTTGCTCCTCTCGCACTCACGCTCGCGCTGGCCGGCTGTCCTACCTATCACGAGTATCCCAAGCTCAGCAATCAGAAGGGCTACGTCCCGGCGGACACGTACGCGCGCTACGGGCACGAGCAGGCGGAGGCGATGGCGATTGCGCGCGAGTTCGGCCACGCGCACCGTGGCGATACGCGCGCAGACCTCGGCCACGCCGCGGATGTGGCGGTGAAGTATGCGCGGACACTCCCCGATGTTGCCAACATCACGCCCGACTCGCTTGGCCACCGGCTCACCATCCAGTTCCAGAGCGGCTGGCGCACGATGGTGAATCCGATCGACGACGGCAAACGCGGCGCGGAAACGTCGAATCTTCCGGGCGCGCCGGCGCCGGCCGCATCGCGCTGACGTGGCCGACTGCCTCCTGGTCACCACTTCGGTGAATTCCCGGGAGACAGCCGACCGTCTGGCTCAGGCCCTCGTAA
>JBDTQV010000184.1:0-4726 GCA_039932015.1 Gemmatimonadota bacterium
CTTTTCGCGAACGACGCACTTGCCCGCCGCGATCTCGATCAGGCGCGCGCCGACTTCGCGGCCGCCGCCGCAGACCGCGACGCGTCCATCAGCCAGATGCGCGCGCTCGGTGTGGACGAAGCGGCGATCGGCGCGATGCGCGAGGGACGGGCCACTGGCGGCGCGCAGGCCGCGATCCGGGCGCCGCTCGCCGGCACCGTCGTCGAGCGCACCATCACGCCGGGCCAGTTGCTGGAGGCGGGCGCGACGCAAACTTTCATCATTGCCGATCTGTCCTCGTTCTGGGTCATGGCCAACGTGTTCGAGGGCGACGTGGGTTCGGTCCGGAAGGGAGAGACCGCGCTCGTCACCACCGCCGCGACGTCCGACACGCTCCGGGGCACGGTGGACTACGTCGCAGCACTGGTGGATCCCGCGACCAAGGCGACGGCCGTCCGTATCGTCGTGCCCGACCGCGGCGGCCTCCTCCGGCGAGACATGCTGGTGAACGTGCAGATCCGCTCCGACCGGACCCGCACCGGCATTCTCGTGCCGGTGGCCGCCGTGCTTCGGAACGATGAGAACCTGCCCTATGTGTTCGTGGCCGGCCGGCAGGGCACCTTTGCGCGGCGCCGCGTCGAGCTGGGCTCGCGCATCGGCGATCGGTACGAGATCACCTCCGGCCTCGCCGACGGCGAAGCGGTGGTCATCGACGGCGCGTTATATCTCGCCGGATCGGGCGCGTCATGAGCGCACCCGAAGCGCCCGAAGCACCCCACGCGGCCCCGCACGGGTCGCTAATTCACCGGATCGTCACCGCGGCGCTCGGCCAGCCGATTCTGGTGCTGTCGGTGAGCACGGTGGTGGCGGCCATCGGCATCTGGTCCTTCTCCCGCCTGCCGGTGGACGCGTATCCCGACATCTCGCCGCCGTCGGTCGAGATCGTCACCCAATGGCCAGGTCAGGCGGCCGAAGAGGTCGAGCGACTCATCACGGTGCCGATCGAGACCGAGATGAACGGCCTGCCCCATCTCAGCGTCGTCCGCTCCATTTCGCTCTACGGCCTCTCCGACGTGCGCCTCGTGTTCGATGAGGGCACCGACCGCTACTTTGCCCGGCAGCGCGTCTTCGAGCAGCTCCGCGGCGTCGGCGTGCCCGACGGCGTCGAGCCGGACGTGGCGCCGCTGGCCTCGCCGTCCGGCCTGGTCTACCGCTATGTGCTGGAGAGCCGGGACCGCACGCCGATGGAGCTCAAGACGCTGCAGGACTGGATCCTGAGCAAGGCGTACAAGTCGGTGCCCGGCGTCGCCGACCTCTCGAGCTTCGGCGGGCAGACCATGCAGTACCAGGTGCTGCTCGATCCGACCAAGGTCGCGGGAGCGGGCCTGTCAATCGGCGCCGTCGCCGATGCGCTTGGTGCCAACAACGGGAACGCCGGCGGCGGATTCTTCTCCGAGGGCGGCCAGTTCTACTACGTGCGCGGGCTCGGGCGGCTGGAACGGCCCGAGGACATCGAGAACGTGGTACTGGCGGTCAACAACGGCACGCCGGTGCTGGTGCGGGACGTGGGCCGGGTCGAGATCGGATTCGCGCCGCGGCTGGGTCAGTTCGGTTTCAACGAGCGGAACGACGCGGTCGAAGGCATCGTCGTCATGCGCACGGGCGAGCAGGCGCAGAGCGTGCTCAAGCGGGTCGAGGCAAAGACCCGCGAGCTCAACGCGACAGTGCTTCCCAAGGACGTGAAGGTGCGGCCGTTCTACGACCGGAGCGACCTGATCGCGCTCACCACCCGGACGGTCGAAGACAATCTGCTTCGCGGCATCGTGCTCGTGGTGGTGATCCTGATCTTTTTTCTCTTCGATTTCCGCTCGGGCCTCATCGTCGCGGCGACCATTCCGCTCGCGCTGCTCTTCGCGTTCATCTGCCTCGATCTCCGGCACATCCCGGCCAATCTTCTGTCGATCGGCGCCATCGACTTCGGCATTCTGGTGGATGGCGCGGTGGTGATGGTCGAGAACGTGCACCGGGCACTCGCCCGCCGCCACGGCACCGCGTTCTCCGTCCGCGAGGTGATCGCGGATGCGGCCGCCGAGGTGGACCGGCCGATCGTGTACGCAATCGCGATCATCGTCGCCGGGTTCCTGCCGATCTACGTGCTGTCCGGCCCGTCCGGCCGGCTGTTCCGGCCGATGGCCGACACCACGATCTTCGCGCTCATCGGCTCGCTCATTCTGACACTCACCCTGCTGCCGGTGCTCTGCTCGATCCTGCTCCGGCATGTGCGCGAGCGGCCCAACCGGATCTTCGAATGGGTGCGCGACCGCTACGCCACCGCACTCGACTGGACGCTCGCGCGCGGCCGCATGACGATCACTGTATCGGTCGTGCTGTTCGTGCTCGCGCTCGGGCTCACCCGCGTCATCGGCGCCGAGTTCATGCCCCACCTCGACGAAGGCGCGCTGTGGGTGCGGGCGACGATGCCGTCCACCATCTCGCTCGAGGAGTCGGGCCGGCTGGTGCCGCGCATTCGCGCGATTCTCAAGTCGTTCCCCGAGGTGACGGTCGTGGCCTCCGAGCACGGGCGGCCCGATGACGGCACCAACCCCACCGGCTTCTTCAACGCCGAGTTCTATGTGGGGCTCAAGCCGTATGGCGAGTGGCACAGCGGGCACGGCAGCAAGCCCGAGCTGATCGCCGCGATCAACACCCAGCTGTCGCGGTTTCCGGGCGTGAGCTTCAACTACACGCAGCCGGCCGAAGATGCGGTGGATGAAGCGGAAACCGGGCTCAAGAGCGCGCTCGCGGTCAAGATATTCGGCCCTGACCTGGCGGTGCTCGAATCCACCGGCCACGCCATCGAGAGTGTGCTGAACGGCGTCCGCGGCATCGACCGGGTCACGGTGGTCGAGGAGCTGGGCCAGCCGAGTCTCACGGTGCGGATCGACCGGGGCCGGCTCGCGCAGTACGGGCTCAACGTGGGCGACGTGAACGGGCTGATCGAGGCGGCGGTAGGCGGCATTGCCGCGACGTCGGTGGTGCAGGGCGAGAAACTGTTCGATCTCGTGGTTCGGCTGCAGCCGCAGTTCCGCGCCACGCCGGAGCAGATCGGCAATATTCTCGTCGCCGCGCCGGGCGGGCAGCAGATCCCGCTGCGCGAGCTCGCCACGATTGGCGTGTCGAGCGGCGCGTCGTTCATCTATCGCGAAGACAACTCGCGCTACATCGGCGTGCAGTACGCGGTCGAGGGCCGTGACCTGGCCAGCGCGGTGCAGGAAGCGCAGCGAAAGACGGCCGCCGCCGTGCACCTGCCTGCCGGCTACAGTGTGGTGTGGGGAGGGGAATACGAGGAGTACACGGCGTCGCGCGGGCAGTTGGCGCTGGTGCTGCCGCTCACCGTCGGCCTCATCTTCGTGCTGCTGTTCGCGCTCTACCGGAACGTCACGTTTCCGCTGATCACGCTCGCGGGCGTGGTGCTCTCGGCGCCAGTGGGCGGACTGGTGGCACTCGCGATCACGGGAACGCCGTTCTCGGTGTCGTCGGGGATCGGCTTCCTGGCCCTCTTCGGCGTGTCGGTGCAGACGGCGGTAGTCTACATCTCCTATGCCAACGAGCTCCGCCTCGGCGGGCTCGGCATTTCGGCGGCGGCGCGCGAGGCGGCGCTGCACCGGCTCCGGCCCATCATGATGACGGCACTCGTCGCGGCGCTCGGCCTGCTGCCGGCGGCGCTCTCCACCGGCGTCGGATCGGATTCGCAGCGGCCGTTCGCGATGGTGATCGTGGGCGGAATGTTTTCCCGGTTGCTGATCAGCGTGTTCGTGATGCCGGTGCTTTACGCGGGGACGGCGCGGGAGGGAGACCGGCTGGAGGTGTGATCAGAACTTCGGCGCCCGCTTCCACCCCGGCATCATCGGGCGCGGCGCGAGCGCCTGGCGCCGCATCAGCTCGAGATGCGGCGCGATGAGATCGGCGAGCTGCTGCGCCATCTCCACGTCCGCTCGCCCAAACATCGCCGCGTCCCCGCCCGACATCACCATCGCCCCGATCACCTCACCGCCCACGCGGAGCGCCACGATCAGGTCCGCGCGCTGGTCGGTGCGCATCGTCAGGTTCGGCACGTCGCCACGGACCACGCGACCGAGACCGGTGCCGGTAATCGGCGTGAGCGGCAGGTCGGGAAGCGGGCGCGCCTCGCCCGGCACGACGATCGCGACCCGATCGGCTTCGTTCAGGCGCAGCGCGAAGCGGAGCTGCTCGTAGACGAGCACCGCGCCGGCTTCGATGGCAAACCGGCGTGTCGCTTCCGCGCTATCGCTCGTGCTGGCCAGCATTTCGGCCAGGCGGCCCAGATGCGCGGGCACGGCGCGAAGCGTGGCGAGGTGGCTCCGCACGATCTGCAGATGCCCCTCGGCCACGATTGCGTCGGTGCGTACCGCCACGAGCGGTGCGATGGCCCGGAGCAGATCGGCTTCGGGCTCGGCGAAGCGGTGCGGCTCGATCGCGCCGATCATGAGACACCCAACCGTGCGCCCGGCTACCGCGAGGCGGACGCCGATGACGCTTCGCATGAGTGCACCGTCCGCCTGCACCGGAAACGCTTCTCCCGCGCGCGCGTCGTCCCGGATCAGCGTATCTCCCACACCGAAGAGCGCGGGCACATCGAGCTGCGCGCGACCAACGACGAGATCCGGATCGCTCCAGAGCGGACCGCCCGGGTGCTCGCCGATCCGATACCACTGCTCGATGGACG
>JBDTQV010000185.1:0-4675 GCA_039932015.1 Gemmatimonadota bacterium
AGACCGCGCGCGTGGTAGAGAAACGCCGCAGGGAGCGAATCGGCAAAGAGCCGCTGCTCCGCAGCCGGGTCGCCACTGGCGCTAAACCCTGAGAGCGTTAGCAGCGGCGCAAGGTAGCCGAGGCCCGCGTCGCCGGGCACGCCGAGCACCGCGGCGGCGAAGTCGTGGCGCGGTCCATAGGTGCGGTCCAGAAACGCTCCGAGCTCGAGCTGCCGGATGTGCGCATCCAGGCCCGCCGGCGCGAGCCGTGCCTGCATCATCTGCTCCAGCGCCGCCTCGCCGCTGCCCACCGTCAGCATCTCGAAGGCGACCTGTCGCTGAGCGGCGCCGGCGCGCGCGGGTTCGATGTTTGCCGCAGGCTTCCGAGGCGCAAGATAGCCGGGAACGTCTGGCGGAACCGGCCCCCACGCAGGCGTACCGAACCCGTAGAGATATCCATCGACGATTTCCTGCCGGTCCAGCGCCAGCGCCGCGGCACGACGAAGGCGAATGTCGTCAAACGGTGGCCGCCGGGTATTGAACACGAGCGCGTACGTGAAGTTGAGCGGATAGCTGACGACCGCGAGCGCCGGATTGCGTCGCACGAACGACGCATGGGCCGGCTGGATGCCGGCGACGTCGAGCTCACCCGAGGTGAGTGCGGCGAGCTTCGTCGTTGGCTCATCCACAACCACGACGATGAAGCGCTCCAGACGCGGCGGCCCGCCGAGCTCCGCCGGGAAGTCTGGGTTGGCGGTGAACACCCAGCGACGATTCGGCTCATGCGCCACAAATTTGAACGGGCCGTTTCCAATCGGGCGCTCGTTCCATGCCGCCTGCCGCAGCCGCGCTCTTGGCACGGTGTCGAGGAGATGCTTCGGTACGATCGAGAGATCGGTGAGCACGTCGGGAAACGCGCTCGGCGCCCGGGCAAATTCGATCACGAGCGTCGAATCGTCGGGCGCTCGCACCGCAAGGAAATCGCGCAAATCGTTGAGGCGCGGGTATCCGGTCTCGGGCGCACGCGCGGCGTCGAGCGTGAACGCGGCGTCGTGCGCGGTCGTAGGAGCGCCGTCGTGCCACCGGACACTCGTCCGGATCCGGAAGGTCAGCGCGCGATGGTCGGCGGACCAGGTCCAGTCGCGGGCCAGATACGGCGTTGGAACCAGCGCGCTGTCATATCGCGCAAGCGTGGTGAGGAGCACGTAACGCTGCACCTGTCGCGCCATCGGATGCACGGTCAACAGCGGATTGATGCTCTGGAGATCGGCGCCGGAGGCATACAGCACGGTCGCGCCGCGGCGACCCGCAGCCGACCCGCAGCTGGCGGCCCCGATCAACGTTGCGGCGATTATCAGCGGCGTGACACGGTGAGCGATCACCATAGGATCATAACGCTCCCGAGCGCCTCTGCTCTACTGGCGGCACCCTCACGCGCGCGCGAGATTGCGGCATGCTCCTTCAACTGCTCCGGCGCGCCGCCGGCGGCCTCGCGGTCGTGGCGGGCGTCATCACGCTCACCTTCTTTCTGCTCCGCATCGCCCCGGGCGATCCCGCCGAACGGCTGATCGGGCCCACCGCGACGGCCGAGCAGATCGAAGTGCAGCGCCACGCGCTCGGTCTCGACCGGCCGCTGGCTGAGCAGTACGCCTCATGGGTCGGACGGTTCGTGCGAGGTGACTGGGGCACCAGCATCGCGACTGGCCGCCCGGTGCGCGGCATGCTCGCCACTGCCTGGCCCGCCACGGTACGCCTCGTCGGTGTCTCGCTTGTGCTCAGTTACCTCATCGGCATTCTCATCGGCGCGATCCAGGCAGTGAGCGGCCGCCGCACCGATACGGCACTGAGCGTCGCGACGGTGACGCTCTTCGCCATGCCGGGCTACTGGCTCGGCCTCATGCTCGTAATGGTGTTCACCTATTGGGCACATCTGCTGCCAGCATTCGGATCGCGAGGTTTCGACGCGGACTTCCTGAGCCCTGGAGCACGGTTCCTCGACGCGCTGCGCCACCTGGCGCTTCCGCTCGCCACGCTCACGCTCGTCGGTATCGGGGGCACTGCGCGATTCGTGCGAGGGGCCATGCGAGATGTCCGACAGGAGCCGTTCGTCGTCGTGGCGCGGTCGAAGGGCCTGAGTCCGTCGCGGGTGACGCTGCATCATGTACTGCGAAACGCGCTCGTCCCAGTCGTGACGCTTCTCGGTCTTTCGCTGCCGGCACTCTTCTCGGGCGCTGTATTCGTCGAGGCGATTTTTGCGTGGCCCGGCGTCGGCCGGGTGCTGGTGGAAGGGGTGCAGGCGCGCGACTATCCGGTCGTGATGGCGGCGACGGCGGTGAGCGCCGTACTCGTCGTGCTCGGCAACTTTCTCGCCGATGTCGGCGCCGCGTGGGTAGATCCGCGGCTACGCCTTCGCGCGGACCTCGCGTGAGCCGCCTGTTCCGTGACGGACGTGCGCGTGCAGGTACCGCGGTGCTGCTCGTCGCATTGCTCGTCGCGCTCTTCGCGCCGCTGCTGACGACGATCGGCCCCACGGTACAGCGCGACGTGGTGGCCACGCGCTTCCTCCCTCCCCTGGCCCGCGATGCCCATGGCGTCGTGCACCCGCTCGGTACCGACCGGCTGGGCCGCGACGTCTGGTCACGCCTGGCCTACGGTGCGCGCATCTCTCTCGGCGTCGGTGCGCTGGCGGTGTTGATTTCCACGGCACTCGGGATTGCGGTCGGGAGCATTGCCGGAGTGTGGCAGGGCCGAATCGGAATGGTGTTGCTCGCACTCACCGACTTCGCACTCGCACTGCCACGCGTGGTGCTGCTGCTGCTGCTCGCAGCCCTCTGGCAACCCAGTGCGCTGCTCGTGATCGTGGTGCTCGGCGTCACTGGATGGATGAGCGTTGCCCGGCTGGTGCATGGGGAGGCGCGTTCGGCGGTATCACGCCCATACTCCGAAAGCGCGCTCGCGCTCGGGGCCAGCCGGCGCCGGCTGCTGGCCCGTCACGTCCTGCCCAACGCGCTCACGCCGGCGATCGTTGCGGCGGCGCTCGGATTCGGCAATGCGATTCTGCTCGAGGCCGGATTGTCGTTCCTCGGAGTCGGTGTTCAGCCACCGGCGCCGTCGTGGGGAAGCATGATCGCTTCAGGACGCGATACGCTGGTCAACGCGCCGTGGGTTGCCGCAGCGCCGGGCATCGCGCTGGTGCTTGTCGTGGTGGCGTCCACGCTTCTGGGAGACGCACTGCAGGAGGCACTCGAGCCGATGCGCGACTCTGTGTGATCTACAGCCGCACAAACCAGCGCTTTCGGTAAAATACGGACATGATTGCCAGCCAGACCAGCACGAAGACGATGGCAAAGGCGAGTGACCCGTTCAGCGGCCCGGCCCAGCTCGCGAACAAGTGCTCATAGGCATAGCGGCCGGCGGTCGTCGGCGTCCCATCGTCGGCAAATCGCCAGGCGGATAGCGCTCGTGCGAACAGCCCGGACAGGACGAACACGAGCAGCGCGTTGGATCCGAACACCTCGAGCGGCCACGCCCAGCGAGCGCGCCCCCGCACATCGATGATCCAGTACATGGCCGCGAGCACGTGCAGAGCGAGCCCGGCGGTAAAGAGCACGTACGAACTGGTCCAGAGATTCTTGTTGATCGGAAACCAGGCGTCCCAGATAAGTCCGGCGATGATGGCGCCGGCCCCCCAGACGAACATCGCCGCCGTCTTTTCGTGCGGCTCCCGATCGGACCTGAGCCACCGCCCCGCGAATGTGCCGATGAGGCATGTAGCAATTGCGGGGACCGTGCTCAGAATCCCTTCCGGATCCCAGTCGGCCTTCCACATGTGGCCGCGCAGCAGTTGGCTGTCGATATACTGCGCCAGGTTTCCGGTTGGTTCGAGTACGCCGGGACCATGGCCGGGCACCGGCACCAGCGTCATCAGCGCCCAATACGCGACGAGCAGCACGGCGGTCACGATCCGCTGCGTACGCTCGCTCGTGTATATGTAGATGAGCGCCGCCGCGAGGTACGCGAGTGCGATCCGCTGCAGCACGCCCATGATGCGAACCGTCGATGGGTCAGGGCGAGAGAGGAAGTTGAGCAGCAGCCCGATGAGGAAGATCGCGGCGGCGCGCCCGGCGATTTTCCCGGCGAGCGCACCGGTCCCCGCGCCGCTGGCACGCCGCCTCGCGAACGAGAACGTCAGCGACACGCCGACGATGAACAGAAAGAACGGAAAGACCAGATCGGTTGGCGTCCAGCCGTTCCACTCGGCGTGTTCGAGTGGCGGGTAGATGTGGCTCCAGCTACCCGGATTGTTGACAAGGATCATCCCGGCGATCGCGAGCCCGCGGAAGGCATCGAGCGATCTGAGCCGGCCCGGCAACTGAGGCATCAGCGGACGCGCATCGTGACGATCGCGTGCGGCCCAGCTGCGAACGCGATTTCACCGTCCGGCGAGACATTGCACGTCTCGCTGCCGGACTCGTCGCCCCGCGTGCGCATCGCCGAACCGGGCGGGGGCAGAATTTTCCACGCTCCGGTGGTCGGACGGTCGAGCGCGTTATAGCAGCGCAGCACCATGCCGTCGCCGTCCTCGGCCGGCTTGATCGCAGAAAGCACGAGACCTTCGCCGCTCAGTTCGACGGCGTGACGCGGTGGGAGGATCGCGAGCGCGTCACGCCGCCAGGTGGTCACGATCGGCAGGACG